>NZ_CAWMEB010000453.1:0-41380 GCF_963866145.1 Xenorhabdus sp. NBAII XenSa04 | reverse complement strand
AGCCAGTGCCATTGGGAACAGTAGGCGAGTTATATATTGGTGGTACAGGTGTAGCCCGCGGTTATTTTAATCGCCCTGAGCCGACAGCGGAACGTTTTCTGATGGATCCATTTAGCCATCAACCGGGGGCACGTATGTACCGCACCGGAGATTTGGCTCGTTACCTGCCGGATGGCAATCTGGTATTTGTCGGCCGTAATGACCAGCAGGTGAAAATCCGTGGTTTCCGCATTGAACCGGGTGAAATTGAAACCCGATTGGAAGAGCACCCGCTGGTACGTGAAGCGCTGGTATTAACCTTAGATGATGGACCGGATAAACGTCTGGTGGCTTATGTGGTAGCACACGCTGATGAGGCGTTGCCTAATAGTCTGTATACCTATTTGAGTACCCTCTTGCCAGATTATATGGTGCCAACCGCGTTTGTACGACTGAATGCATTTCCATTGACGCCAAACGGAAAATTGGATCGTCAGGCATTACCTGCTCTGAACAATGAAGCCTTTGTTCACCAGATTTACGAAGCACCAAGTGGAAAACTGGAAACGGCTTTGGCGGCGATTTGGCGGGAGTTATTGGGTGTTGAACAGATAAGTCGATATGATAATTTCTTTGCGTTGGGCGGTCATTCATTGCTGGCTGTACGGATGGTAGAACGCTTGTGTCACCAGGACTTAGCATTGACGGTGCGTGATCTGTTTCAGTCTCCGGTGCTGTTTGAACTGGCTCAGTCATTAGGTCAGCATCAGGTTGTGGAAGTGCCACCTAATATCATTACCTCGGCAACCACGACGCTTACCCCAGAGATGTTACCTCTGGTTGATCTGACGCAATCTGACATCGACTCCATTATTGAGCAAGTACCGGGTGGGCTTGCTAATATTCAGGATATCTATGCTTTGTCTCCGCTACAGGATGGTATCTTGTTCCACCATTTATTGGAAAATAAAGGGGATACCTACCTGTTGATAACTCAACAAGCTTTCGCTGACAGAGCCTTATTGGACCGTTATTTGACAGCCGTTCAACGGGTCGTTGATAGGCACGATATCCTGCGTACCGCTTTTATCTGGCAAGGCTTATCGGTTCCGGTTCAGGTAGTCTGGCGTCAGGCTTCTTTATCAGTCACGGAACTGACATTAGATCCGGCTGATGGCCCGGTGAGTGAGCAACTGGCTCAACGCTTTGATCCACGTCACTATCGCCTTGATCTGAGGCAGGCACCGTTGTTGCGCTTTGTGATTGCACAGGAAAAAACGGATGGCCGTTGGCTCTTGTTGAGGCATCAGCATCACTTGATCGGTGACCATACCACACTGGATGTGATGAATCGGGAAGTTCGGGCATATCTGTCTGGTGAAGAGAATCACCTGCCTGATCCGGTTCCCTTCCGGAATTTGATTGCTCAGGCACGGATGGGGGTAAGTCAAGAAGAACATATTCATTTCTTTACCGATATGCTGGTTGAGGTGGAAGAGCCAACGTTACCGTTTGGACTGACGGAAGTGTATCGCAGTGATTTACAAATGACGGAATATCACCAGATGCTGACGTTCACTCTGAATGACAGCCTTCGTAATCAGGCCAGACGCCTGAATATCAGTTTAGCAGCTTTATGTCACGTGGCTTGGGCACAGGTGTTATCACATACCAGCGGGCAGGAAAAGGTGGTGTTTGGTACGGTGCTGTTTGGGCGTATGGCGGGAGGAAAAGGGACTGATAGTGGTATGGGGATGTTTATCAATACCTTGCCATTGCGGTTGGATATGGATGAGACCTCCGTATGCGAGAGCGTACAGATAGCGCATAGCCGACTGGCTGGTTTGTTAGAGCATGAACATGCGTCATTGGCGCTGGCTCAGCGTTGCAGTGGTGTACAGGGTGACACTCCACTCTTTAGTGCATTGCTAAACTACCGACATAATGTGCCGTCAACCACTGTCGATGAAATGATGGCCGATGTTGAATTTATTGACGCACAGGAGCGTACTAACTATCCATTAACATTGTCAGTAGAGGATCTGGGTGATGCTTTGGGCCTAACGGCTCAGGTAGTACAGCCATTTGATCCGAAACGGATATGCAGTTATATGCAACAAGCACTGGAAAGTTTGGTAGAGGCCCTTGAACAAGCGCCCAAAACCCCGATACGGGAATTGGGAATTTTGCCACAAGCGGAATGGAATCTGTTGTTAAAAACCTGGAATGTCACAGAGATAACTTATCCTAATACGTTATGTATTCATCAGTTATTTGAACAACAGGTGGAGAAAACACCGGATGCTACGGCGTTAGTATATGAAGAACAAACCTTCAGTTATGCCGAATTAAATATCCGGGTCAATCAGTTAGCTCATCGGCTGATTGCATTGGGTATAAAGCCGGAGCAGCGAGTGGCAATTTGTGTGACTCGTTCACCAGCTATGGTGGTGGGATTGCTGGCGGTGCTAAAAGCGGGAGGAGCTTATGTACCTCTAGACCCCGTTTATCCAAGTGAACGTTTGGTGCATATTTTGGCTGACACAGCCCCGTTAGTATTATTAGCAGACAGGATAGGGCAAGTAGCATTGGGGGGGAAACGGTTTACTGATTTGGTGATACTTGATCCGAATACGATTTTCGATCAGCAACCGGTCGATAATCCATGGGTAGCAACACTGACACCACAGCATTTGGCGTGTGTGATTTATACTTCGGGTTCGACTGGCATACCGAAAGGGGTGATGGTAGAACATCAGGCTGTTTACCAACGTATTCTCGGCTTTAATGAGATCTACGCTGTCACAGAGCAAGACCGGATGCTGCAATTTTCATCATTTGCATTTGATGCATCGATCGAA
The DNA here is from genome assembly GCF_963866145.1 of Xenorhabdus sp. NBAII XenSa04. Taxonomy (NCBI): domain Bacteria; kingdom Pseudomonadati; phylum Pseudomonadota; class Gammaproteobacteria; order Enterobacterales; family Morganellaceae; genus Xenorhabdus; species Xenorhabdus sp. NBAII XenSa04. Next base: position 38,540 of record NZ_CAWMEB010000453.1, on the reverse strand, counting down.
GAATTTTTCGCATCGTTATGTAATGGGGCTACGTTGGTGATACGTAATGATAGCTGGTTGTCTTCTATACAAGAATTTATTTCTTTGGCCCGGCAGTACTGTATCACGATCATGTCATTACCGACCCTGTTTTGGTCTGAACTGGCCGCCAGAAATAATACATTACAATTACCGGATTGCCTCCGGTTAATCATTATTGGTGGCGAGGCGGTGAAAAAGCGCGCTATTCAGGATTGGTTTGCACAGGAAACCCATCACCTACAGTTATTAAATACTTATGGCCCTACTGAAAATACCGTAATTGCGACTTGTCAGGAGATATTCTCCCCAGAGGATGCTCGTTCAATTGGTCAACCGATAAGTAATACTTGTATTTATTTGCTGAACAAATATGGGCAACCCGTGCCATTAGGTTGCATTGGAGAAATGTATATTGGTGGAGTGGGGGTAGCACGGGGGTATCTGAACCAACCAGAACTGACGGCTGAACGTTTTCTGCCAGATCCATTTAGTGATAAACCTGATGCACGGATGTATCGAACCGGCGATTTGGCGCGTTATTTGCCGGATGGCAATCTAGAATTCCTGGGACGCAATGACGATCAGATCAAAATCCGGGGCTTCCGGGTAGAGCCAGGAGAAATTGAAACCAAACTGACAAAGCATCCGGCAGTGAATGACGCCGTGGTACTGGCATTGGGAGAAGGGCAGGAGCAGCGTCTGGTTGCCTATGTCGTGGCAGAACCCGATGACGAGTTGGTTAATCATCTGCGTAATTATGTGAGTGCTCTTTTACCTGATTATATGGTGCCGGCCGCCTTTGTCCGTTTGGAAGCACTGCCGTTAACACCAAATGGCAAGCTGGATCGCCGCGCGTTGCCGGCACCGGGCGAAGCGGCATTTGCTCGTCAGGTGTATGAAGCACCACAAGGGGAGACGGAAATTACTCTTGCAGCAATTTGGCAAGAGTTGCTGAACGTCGAGCAGGTGGGACGGTATGATAATTTCTTCGTATTGGGTGGTCATTCGTTACTTGCTATGAGAATGATAAACCTTGCAACAAAACGTGGTCTGTATTGTACATTGAATGCACTGTTCCAATTCCCAGTGCTGGCAGAACTGGCTGCAAAAATCATATCAGACGGATTGTCTCAGCCACAAAACAGGGCCGTTACTGTACGTTCTGGCGGAACATTGCCACCTTTATTCTTTGTCCCCACTGGAATAGGTGATTATTCCTATGCTTTCGGGGTGACTGAACATATCCAGTCAGGTTATCCGATTTATGCCTTACCCTGGCCCTCTATGAATGAGGAACTGATATCGACAATGGAAATGCTGGCCGCCAGAGTTATCACCTTTATGAAAGCCGTTCAGCCTGAGGGCCCATACCGGATATGTGGTTATTCTTCTGGTGGGATACTGGCTTATGCTATTGCTCAGCAACTGTTGAATAGTGGTGATAAGGTCAATTTCCTCGGACTGATTGATACATATGCTCCTCACTGTTTCAGGGAGCAGGGAACTCAAAAACATCAATTCCTGGCAGAGTTGGAAAGGCAATCAGGTAACAAACACACTGAGGTGATAGCAGCATTGTATCCACAAGTTGATGAATTAAATTGGGTTCAATTAATTGAGTTTGCTCAGAAATTAGGATTATACCCCTCAAATTTGCGTGCAGATTTAGCCGCAAAACAGATGGAACAGAGAGAAAATTATGCGCAAATAGTGAAAGATTATGTGCCAGAAACATTGACAGTGACATTACATCAGTTCTATGCGATAGATACTTCTCCTTCTATATCTCCGTCAGCTTCCACAGATTCCGAACAGACCTCTTTAATTATGGACTGTTCATTAGGATGGCGCGAAGTGATGCCAACTTCTTTAATGCGGTTGATTGCGATACCTGGTAATCATTCCAGTTTATTTGAGGAGAAAGAAAATAGAATTGTTTTATCTCAGGCGCTTAATACGGCGTTAGCAAGGTAAGTATCCGGTGATCCCACCTTATTTTTATTCGATAAAGTAAGGTGGGGTTTTAACTAAAGGTGTCCATGCGGAAAATCTGCTCTGGGGCCAACTCCTATCATGGCGAGTGTACTCAAGCTTTACCATCCAACGCTTCCTGCACATTAATACTGCCTTGCGCATTCAATTCGGTGCACAGGCGATAAAAGGTTTCTTTAAATACAATCCCATTATCATCCAGTGGATTATGGCCTGTAATTTGGATCTGCAAACGAGCGGGCATATTTTCATCAACTGGATGGGTTTTTGATACCAGTTCAGCAATATTGAAATTCTGGGTTGTGAACAGATTAGTGAAACGTTCAACAATACCAGGAGAATCATCTACATCTACCCGGACTGAAACCATTGAAGGAAATTTTGTCTGAGCGCCGCTGCGAGTACGTTTCATCACAACAAGTAATTCAAGTTCAGCCGCTCTTTGGGGCAGAGTGGATTCAATCAAGGTAATCGAGTTCCAGCTACCAGATAGCAGCATGATAAAGGTAAATTCTTCGCCAAACATTGCCAGACGGCTGTCCTCAATATTACAGCCGCATGTATTCACAAGACGGGTAATGGTATTGACGATACCAGGGCGATCTGCACCGAGAGCAGTGATCACTAAAAAATGTTGTTTTGGTTTTGGCAAAGCGATTTTCCTTATCTATGGTAGATGTCTGCTATACATGTCGTTATTAAACATAAAAAATGATCAGGAGAAGGTCAATGGCATTTATGGGAGAAAGAGCATGATTATAATCTCTGTTTAATCGTCTACACTTGGTATTAACAAAATTCATTGAAATCGTATGGTTAAAGAGTTTCCTTCCTTATGACAAGAAAGTACCATGATTTTCTTGTTTGCAGTGTAAGGTTCAGTTAAGAGGAAATGGTAATGGAGAGTGGTCACTTCGATTTTACGGGCAGTATGGTTGCAATAATCACACCGATGGATTCAACTGGTCAGGTTGACAAAGCCAGTTTGAAAAAATTGATTGATTATCATGTCGCCAGTGGTACATCATCAATTGTTTCTGTTGGGACAACCGGAGAATGTGCCACACTGACTCATGATGAGCATGTCGATGTTGTACTGACAACACTTGAATTAGCTGATGGCCGTATTCCGATTATTGCCGGAACAGGCGCAAATGCGACTGCGGAAGCAATTTCACTGACCCGGTGCTTTGAAAATACGGGAGTTGTTGGTTGCCTGTCTGTGACACCTTATTATAATAAACCATCACAGGAAGGTTTATATCAGCACTATAAAGCGATAGCTGAGAATACCGACTTACCACAAATTCTGTATAATGTACCATCTCGTACTGGATGTGATTTGCTGCCATCGACTGTTGCACGCTTGGCGAAATTGAAAAATATTATCGCAATCAAGGAAGCAACAGGGAACTTAAGTCGTGTCAGTCAGATCCGAGAATTGGTTAATGATGAAAATTTCATTCTGCTAAGTGGTGATGATGCAAGTTTTCTCGATTTCATGCATCTTGGTGGAAAAGGGGTTATTTCGGTAACAACGAATGTGGCTGCCGCAGAAATGGCACAAATTTGCGAGTTGGCTCGTCGCGGCGAATTTGTGCAAGCGCGTAGCCTGAACAGCCGATTGATGGAATTGCATCATAAATTATTTGTTGAACCTAGCCCGGCGCCAGCTAAATGGGCCTGTCATAAACTGGGGTTAATTGCCGGTGACACATTGCGTCTGCCAATGATTTCATTGACGCAAGAAGGGCAAATTTCAGTTGAGAATGCCTTGAAAGCGGCTGAATTATTGTAAAATTTAGGGAATTTTAATGGCAACATTATTGCAAAAATCGAAGGTCATGAAGGTTGCTGGCCTGTCATTGGTTGTTTTGCTGGCAGCTTGCTCCAGCGATCAGCGCTATAAACGTCAGGTAAGTGGGGATGAGTCTTATCTTGAAACTCCTCCTCTGAAGATATTGAATATTCCCGCAGGGATGAACTTACCACTACAAAATGGTGAATATGATATTCCGCCAGTGGCTTCACAAGGGGCAACTGGAAAGGCTGTTGATATACGTCCACCATTGCAGACATTGGCGTTATTGACAGGATCGCGTGTTGAAAATAGCGCCCAAAGCAGTAAGCTGTTGCTTGAAAATACGCCTGAATACAGCAAATTGTGGTCACAAGTGAATAGTTTCTTGGCTAAGAAAGGTTATCCGGTCAGTCAACGAAATGATGCCACTAAGACGTTGACAACTGACTGGATTTTGTGGCCACGGTCAGATGAAAATGTTCCTTATAAGGGACGTTACCATATTTCGGTTGCTCAGCAGGGTTATCAGATAGCCTTGACTGTTTCAAATGCAGGTTTGGAACATAGCGGCAAGGTTGTTGACAACCCACTGGAAATCCAGCATTACAACGCATTAATGTTTAACGAACTGGTTAGTGGTTTGAGTGAACAACAAGAATTGTTGGCTCAGAACGGCACGCCAGATGCTGGTGCTTTGGCGGTACAAAGTGGTAGTGATAACACAGGATTGCCACAAATTATTGTCCGTGCAACATACAATACAGTCTGGAACAGGCTGCCATATGCATTGGAAAGCATTGGTATGCAAGTTACCGATCGCTCCCGTTCGACAGGCGCGATAACGCTAACATATAAGGAACTATCTTCTTCAGGTTGGGAAGCATTAGGTGTTGAGGCACCGACTATCAGTGCAGGAAACTACAAGTTACAGGTAGGTGATCTGGATAACCGAAGCAGTTTGCAATTTATTAACGAAAAAGGTAAGCCACTGACTCAATCCGAAAATGATCAAATGGTCGCGGTGCTGCAAGCAGCATTTAGCAAGACCACAAACAAATAACATATAAAGGGGCTTAAGCCCCTTTATATATTTGAGTGAAATGTTTTAGGTTAGATGTTTTGTTTAATTTTCCGTTTAAAGATGTCGCATCTCTGGAGTGTAATATGCAGAAAAAAGCTGAGTTGTATCGTGGAAAGGCAAAAACAGTGTACGCTACTGATAATCCTGATTTGCTTGTGCTGGAATTCCGTAATGATACATCAGCATTGGATGGTGAACGCATTGAACAGTTTGATCGTAAGGGAATGGTGAATAATAAATTCAACTATTTCATTATGCGTAGATTGGAAGAGGCAGGTATCCCGACCCAGATGGAACAGTTGTTATCAGACAATGAATCTCTGGTCAAAAAACTGGATATGGTGCCTGTTGAATGTGTTATTCGTAACCGTGCGGCTGGTTCACTTGTGAAACGCCTCGGTGTGGAAGAGGGGATGGTTTTGAATCCACCTTTGTTTGATTTGTTCCTGAAAGATGATGCCAGACATGATCCGATGGTTAATGAATCGTATTGCGAAACATTCGGTTGGGTCAGCAAGGAACATTTAGCTGAGATGAAGCGACTGAGTTACAAAGCCAATGAAGTTTTAAGTCAGTTATTTGATGATGCCGGTTTAATTTTGGTGGATTTTAAGCTGGAATTTGGTCTGTTCAAAGGGAAAATCGTATTAGGTGATGAATTCTCACCAGATGGTAGTCGTTTATGGGATAAGCAAACGATGGATAAAATGGATAAAGATCGTTTTCGCCAAAGTCTTGGTGGCTTAGTTGAAGCGTATGAAGAGGTAGCTCACCGTATTGGCGTTATTTTGGATTGATGACGCAAACGATTACTTAAATGGATATAGCCAATGGGCTATATTTATATTCCAATAAATTTCAAGTTGCAGCTAACAAAGCTGCAACTTGAAAGATGAAGTGTATGAAAGTGAAAGCAATTATGTATTAGTTACTACGGGTTACAGCAGGTATTTTGTTTTTTGCTGCCAGCCTTTCTGCTGCATACAAAAATGGTAAACCTGATTCCTGGGACGCGTGTTGACGTCAATGATATAACTTTGGGTCATAGGAACACTTTGTTCATAAAAACAATCTTTACCGCAGGAATTTTTGACTTTTTGGAGGTGGGAAGTTTGAGCCACTTCGTTTTTCACCGGAAATTGTTGCATAGCGCTTATATTACACTCTGCATCTGCTTCGTGAAAAGGTGTGGGGTTACTCCTTGCGGGTACCCATTGAGTGGTACAACCGGTTAATAGCATACTTATAGTGATTAAAAGTGCTGATTTTTTCATATTTCCTGTACGAACGCATCCTGTTTGCGAGGTATTCCCCACAACCTTTCCGCATTCACCTTAATAAAAGCATTAATATCTATCATAGAGGTAACTTGAAAGATTAAAGATATCTTAGCAACTATTTTATTATGAAAATATAGTTATTCGTTGGTATATTTCCACAGAACATCAATAGGTTTGCTTACATGCCAGACGATTAAGCTATTATTCTGCGCTGCGTCAGATAATACATTGGTTTATTGTCAGAAGCATGATCTTCTATTTTTGTAGTAAACAGGTTTATAGAAAACAGGGAATTTATGAGTCAGATTGATCCCACTTTACTTATCTTATTAATGCTGGCTGGACTTGGCATTATTAGCCACAACATGACGATAACATTGGCCATGTTGTTTTTGCTGGTCGTCCGCATTACCCCATTGAACCAATTTTTCCCTTGGGTCGAAAAGTATGGTTTAACTCTGGGTATTTTGATTCTCACAATAGGAGTCATGGCTCCTATCGCCAGTGGGAAAATTTCTACGCAAGAAATTTTCAGTTCATTCCTGAATTGGAAATCGTTGCTTGCTATTGTCGTCGGTATTCTTGTGTCGTGGCTAGGTAGTCGGGGTGTATCCCTGATGTCAAATCAACCTGCTACAGTCGCGGGATTATTGGTCGGTACGGTGTTAGGTGTAGCATTGTTTAAAGGCGTTCCGGTCGGCCCATTGATTGCGGCAGGCATATTGTCCATTGTAATTGGTAAATCATGACAGAACTGGATTTGAAATGGAGAGCGTTGCAGGAACAAATGCAACGACAAGGGCAGCGCCGTTTGCTGGTATTAAGCGGTGAGAGTCAGTGGAGTGAACAGATCGTCACTTATTTGAAAGGGGTGTTTCAAGGAGATTGGATCACAATAACTTCCAACGCTCATAATGTTATCCACACTTCCGATACGATTAAAACTCACGGTGTTGTTGAACCCATAAATGCTGTTGAGCCCACAAAATCGGCTGGTTTACTGGGAAGAGAATTTTTACATGGGGTTTTTGATGCAACCCGTGGCTTTAATGCTGAAGCGTTAGCGATACTGGCGGGGACGCTGAAAGCAGGAAGCTGGCTGGTGATGCGCGTCCCTGTCTGGAAACAATGGGCTAATTTGCCAGATGAAGATAGTTCTCGCTGGAATGAGTCTGTTGGTGTGATCCCCACGCCGCGCTTTATTCAGCATATTCAATGGCAGCTCCTTACTTCTCCGCATTGTTTATTATGGCGGCAAGAAACGTCTTTTTATCCGGAGTTATTGCCTCAAACTCAGCCGTGGAACATGCCGGATGGTAATCCGACAATCAGTCAGCAGTTGATCCTTGAACAGTTGTTACAAGTTTCACAAGGTGTTTGGGTGATCACTGCACCGCGTGGGCGAGGAAAATCTGCGCTTGCCGGAATGCTGGTGCGTCAGTGGCAAGGAAAATGTTGGTTATGTGCACCAGCAAAAGTAACGACAGAAATTATTCGTTGTTATTCCAGGGGGAGTGATCATTCTGATCTTGATGAACAGGGGACACCATTCTGGTCGGCCGATAATTTACTGAAATTTTTTCGACTGAAAGAATTTCAGAGCACAGACAACAATATCATAGACAACAATATCATAGACAACAATAGTGCAGAGCAGAAGATAGCGGCAGACTGGCTTTTAATTGATGAGGCGGCTGCAATGCCAATTCCACAGTTAACGGAACTTATTCGGCATTTTCCACGTGTGTTATTAACCACGACTGTACAAGGTTATGAAGGAACCGGACGAGGATTTTTATTGAAATTCTGTTCTGCTTTACCCGATTGTCATATCAGAGAGCTGAAAACACCAATGCGTTGGGCCGAAAATGATCCATTAGAAACATGGCTGGATAGCGCATTGTTATTTGATAACGGTATTGATGATAGCCGATTATTTTCTCAACAAGCGCCTCATTTTGATATTGAAAAAAATTTATCCTTCAATTTCATTGAACAAGCAACGTGGTTACAGCAACCTTGGTTATTGCGCCAGTTCTATGGATTATTAACAAGTGCCCATTATCGAACTTCCCCCCTTGATTTGCGTCGTTTGCTGGATGGCAATGGAATGACATTTCTGGCTGCTATGTCTTCTTGTGCTGTGCATGATAACCCACAACTGATTGGTGCACTGTGGATGGTGAATGAAGGAGGGTTGTCACCGGCACTGGCGCATGAGATATGGGCTGGCCGCCGTCGTCCAAGGGGAAATCTGGTGGCTCAATCGCTGGCTGCGCACAGTGGTTTTCCGCAGGCTGCTACAATGCGGTCACAAAGAGTCAGTCGCATTGCTGTACAAGCACAATATCGTCGTCTTGGCATCGCGCAGGGGTTGATTACTCAACAATGTCAGGCAGCACACGAGCAAAATCTGGACTTCTTGTCGGTCAGTTTTGGTTACACTGCTGAACTTTGGGCACTTTGGCAAAAATGCGGTTTTCGGTTAGTGCGGATGGGAACATACCTTGAAGCGAGCAGTGGTTGCTATACCGCGATGGCAATTTTGCCGTTGAGTGAACAAGGGATATGGCTTGCTCAGTCTGCACAGCAACACTTATCCCGTGATGCGAATTGGTTGGAGTCATTAATTGGGTTTGTTTTGCCTATTGCGCACCAAGATGATAGCCAACTTAATGAGAATGATTGGCAAGAGCTGGCTGGTTTTGCATTTGCACATCGTCCTTTATCCGCTTCTTATTTTGCCTTGCAACGCTTATTGTTAGCGAATGATCTGGCTCTGCCTGCGTTGAGAAAACATCTCCAACAGAAGATCGAGATTGAACAATGTGTGAGTGATTTGTCTCTGAATGGACGTAAGGCGTTGTTAAAATGCTGGCGAGAAGAGACAGCAAGTGCATTGGCAAGTATTGATGAAATACTTGCCAGGCAATGGAAAGGTCGAGTTATTTCTTGTGATTTGTCTTCTTGCCATCCGTCTGAGGCCAGTCGTCCTCATCATCCCATGCAGCGTTAAGATCCCGGTGAGGAGGGAGTTCAGGTTTGTTATCCAAAAAACGCTTTGTATTGATACGGCTCAGTTCTTTTATCGCATTGATAATAATGCCTGCGAGTAACAGCAGAACTCCCCACCAATAATCCGTTAGCCAGTGCATAACAAGCTCCTCTAAATATTGTGATTGACCTTAAACCTTTTCTGTTATTTTGATGTATTTTTCAAAAATATAGGAGAGGTTTGCTGTCAACCAATTAACGCCGGCAATGTCACGATCCTGCCAGACGTCTAATAAAATTTGCTCATTGAATAAACATTCGGCTTCGTGAGATAGCGGCCAGTAACTAATATGCCATGGTTCATAAGCTACACCTCGCACCGTGGCATGGGTAAATGGCCGGTAGAAATCATAGCGTGACATATTTTCTGTTAACCAGTCTGATAGCGGTTCAAAGTAACCACCATCTTCATATTCCCACGGTTCCAATAATAACTGTTTGCCTTGTGGCAACAGAAAAGGATCATAAATATCCAGCTCAGTTCCCCAATGATGACGGCTGGCCCCCGGTAAGGCAGACCAACGGAGAATAGCTTCACAAATTTCTCCTTCGGTCATTTGAGTAATATTAAGAAGCTGGCTGTTGACATCTAATACCGGTCGTTGACCGCGAAATTTTTCATTCCAGATAGTTTGTTGGCGTGTGAAATCCCGAAAAGAGCTGGCGGGTTGTAACTTAAAGCCTGCCCTGACAGCGTCTCGTTGCATGGCAAGGAATGCTTTGGTGGCGTCAAATTGTAAACGATGATTACCAGATAGTGTCACCAAGTGATCTGTTGATACACCAGTCAGCATTTCAGACGTCATCATTTGATTAATTGCTCCATGATACGTTGATAGATCAGGCTTAATTCCTGTAAATCAGACACACTGACACATTCATTTGTTTTGTGAATAGTTGCATTAATAGGCCCCAATTCCACGACCTGCCCGCCCATTTTGGCAATAAAGCGTCCATCAGATGTGCCGCCGCTTGTCGATAGTTCTGGCTGATATCCGCAATAATGTTTGATGGCTTCAACCGTAACATCAACAAGTTCTCCTTTACAGGTCAGGAAAGGCTGACCGGATAACCACCATTCGATTTCATGTGTTAACTCATATTTTTTCAGCATGTCTTCGACCTGCTGGCGGATCTTGGTGTCTGTCAGCTCGGTACTGAAGCGGAAATTAAACTGAACCTGCAATTTACCCGGTATGACATTATTGCTTCCCGTGCCTGCCAGAATATTCACGATTTGCATACTGGTGGCAGGGAAGAATTCATTACCGTCGTCCCATTGAGTATTGACTAACTCCTGTAGGAAGGGGAGGGAATGGTGAATAGGATTATCAGCGAATTGAGGATATGCAACATGCCCTTGAACACCGTGAATGGTTACATTGGCAGTCAGGGAGCCACGGCGTCCATTTTTGATCATATCACCGAGACGTTTCTGGCTGGAAGGTTCGCCCACCAAGCAATAATCCAGTCGTTCATGACGTGACATTAATGTTTCAACAACTTTGACAGTGCCATTTACTGCATTAGCTTCTTCATCTGAAGTAATCAAAAAAGCAAGGCGACCCTGATGATTAGGGTTATCAGCAACAAAGCGTTCTGCTGCAACTACCATCGCAGCCAGGGAGCCTTTCATATCTGTTGCACCACGACCATACAACATACCGTCACGGATAATTGGCTCGAATGGGGGGCTTTGCCATTCTGAGGTATCACCAGCGGGAACAACGTCAGTATGCCCAGCGAGAGCAAAAGTTACGCCGGTTCCACGATAGGCCCAGAAATTCAGCGTATCACCGAAAGGCATCCTTTCTATTGTAAAACCCGTATTTTGCAGACGTTGGATCAGAAGTTCCTGGCAGCCTTGATCATCGGGGCTGACGGAAGGCCGCTTAATTAATTCCTGAGTCAGTTCAATCACTGGACAAGTCATTATGTAAGCCCTTATTTAGCCGTAAGAGAACAGTCATGAGAAAAAAACTGTTGGTATTGTTCAGCCTTGAAACCCAGTAAGTAGCTTTCTGTTGCTGATGGTTTTGAGGTTACTGATTCTGAAACTAACAGTGGGCGTTTAATGATAGCGGGCTGTTCCAGCATCAGTGCCTTAGCTGTTTCAGCGTTGTTGATAGTGGACTTCTGCTCATCAGTCAATTTGCGCCAGGTTGTGCCACGGGTATTCAGTAAAGCCTCCCAACCTACTTGTTCAATGAATATTTGCAGTCGTTCCGGGGATAAGCCATCAACACGGTAGTCATGAAATTGATATGGGATCTCTTGATCTTCTAACCAACGACGAGCTTTCTTCACAGTATCGCAATTTTTGATACCGTACAGAGTGAATGTTTTTTGAGGAGTGGTATCTGACATTATGAGATCCTTAGTTTTGTTTACACATCCGGCATATATTTGTCATCTGCCAGGTTGCCGCTTTGCTGGTCGCATCTTGAAGTCCATTGGGTATAATGCGGCAAATTTACCATTTTATCCAGATAACACGAACCTTTCATATACTCTGGCTGAACCAAACGCTGTATTTTACCTGGTTGTCTGTCAAATAATGTTCTGATTGCTTATACTCATTCAACAACATACGGCAATTTAAGAACCATTAGGCATAATTTCCATATATATATTTCATAAACAAATTAATTCTAAAATATTAGTTTCGAATAAATACAATAATTGCATTTATTATAATATAATTGACTATGAATTATATTGAATTAATTATAATTAACTTTTATCTGATTTAATTCACAATTTCCCTGATTTTTATCAACAGGGAAATTGTGTCTCTCTATTATAGAGATTGACTGTCAGATGTTATATTAAATCTGATTTTCTATGTTTCAGATAGATGATGGTAGCTTCGAGACGGGAGCGGGATTTAAGTTTTTTCAATAGGTTACGGGTATGGACTTTCACAGTTTCTTCTGAGATAAAAAGAAAATCAGCAATTTCTTTATTTGTCATTCCTTCTGAGATTTCTTTTAAAACGTCTAATTCACGTTTAGTTAATTTTGATAAAGGATCAACATAAAGATGACGAGTAGATAAATATTGGTAAACTTTTTCACTGTATACTGCTTGCCCATTTACAGCTTTTTTTATGTTAACCAGCAGGGGGGATAGTTCAATATCTTTTAATAAATAACCATTCGCACCTGCATCAACAGCATCATAAACATCGCTTCGGCTAGCTGAATCAGAAAGTACCAGAACGTAGGAATCAAGCCCTTTGCGGCGGAGTGATTTAATCGTATCAATCCCGGAAAAGCCGTTGATTTCCAAACCCATTAAAATAATATCTGGTTTTATTTGGCAAGCGATATTAATGGCATCTTCGCCGTTATCGGTCTCAGCAGTCACAATGAGTTCGCGCTCTGATTCAATCAACCCTTTTAAACCATGACGAATGATAGGATGATTATCGACTATCATGACTGTATGATTATGCATGTTCCTTCTCCCATAATAGAAATGCAGATCTTATGTTTTGATAAAACATAAAAAAACAGAATTCTGCTTTATGTTAAATAGCTGTGTGATTTTTATGGAGTATATTGAATCATCTATAATAGAGATCCTGAAAATATATCCTGATATAAAAAAAGAAATATCGCAAACAGGTTTATCCATTTAGGTGAAATAAAATTCACAGGCATAAGAAAATGAGTTTCCCTAATTGCTAATAATTTTCCAAATCAAATGTCTACGATTATTTTATCGATTAAGTTTTGTTTTTGTAAACTCATTTTAAGTTGTTTCTTAGATGTCTCTCTTAATTAATTTAGTGAGTTATTAATGAATGGAAAATGGGAATACCTCTCTATGAGTATAATTGAGGTATTTTTATATACTATTGACTAATATTAAACCATTAACAGATCATTTTATGATCTGTTATTTCAGTGGCTATTAATAAAAATATTGTTAGTATCATGATATAACCTTCCTTAACTATTATACTGAGCAGATTTTTACTTAGACATGACTCATAAAGGATCAGACGATGGACGAAAAATTAAAACAAAGTGCCCTTGATTTTCATGAATTCCCACAACCGGGGAAAATCACTGTTACTCCGACTAAGCCGCTGACTACACAGCGTGATTTAGCCTTAGCATATTCGCCAGGTGTCGCAGCTCCTTGTCTTGAAATAGCAGAAAATCCATTGGCGGCTTATAAATATACTGCACGTGGTAATCTGGTGGCTGTTATCTCCAATGGTAGTGCCGTATTGGGGTTGGGTAATATCGGGGCATTGGCGGGTAAACCTGTCATGGAAGGGAAGGGGGTGCTATTCAAAAAATTCTCGGGTATTGATGTTTTTGACATTGAAATTGAAGAGTCCAATCCTGATAAATTAATCGATATCATTGCGGCGTTGGAGCCGACTTTTGGTGGTATCAACCTTGAAGATATCAAAGCGCCAGAATGTTTCTACATTGAACAGAAACTTCGTGAGCGGATGAAAATTCCTGTATTCCATGATGACCAGCATGGTACGGCAATTATTTGTACTGCGGCAGTACTTAACGGGTTGCGCGTTGTTAATAAAGACATCAGTAAAGTACGGATGGTAGTGTCTGGTGCGGGTGCAGCATCCATTGCCTGTATGAATCTGCTGGTGGCTTTGGGCTTAAAACGTGAAAATATTGTTGTTTGTGACTCGAAAGGTGTTATTTATCGTGGTCGCGAAGAAAACATGGAAAAAACCAAAGCTGATTATGCTATTGAGGATAATGGTAGCCGTACACTCGCTGATGTCATTCCCGATGCTGATATTTTTCTCGGATGTTCCGGGCCGGGTGTTCTGACACCAGAAATGGTCAAAACCATGGCGAAAGATCCGCTCATTATGGCTTTGGCAAATCCAGAACCTGAGATCTTGCCACCACTGGCAAAAGCTGTGCGTCCTGACGCGATTATTTGCACTGGCCGTTCTGATTATCCTAATCAAGTTAACAATGTACTCTGCTTCCCATTCATCTTCCGTGGCGCACTGGATGTTGGTGCAACAACCATTAATGAAGAGATGAAACTGGCCTGTGTGCATGCAATTGCAGATCTGGCATTGGCTGAACAGAGTCAGGAAGTTGCTTCTGCATATGGCGATCAGGATCTGTTCTTTGGCCCTGAATACATCATACCGAAGCCATTTGATCCACGGCTGATTGTAAAAATTGCGCCTGCTGTAGCGCAAGCAGCGATGGACTCTGGTGTTGCAACACGTCCTATTACTGATTTTGGCGCTTATATTGAAAAACTGAGTGAGTTTGTCTACAAAACCAACTTATTTATGAAGCCGATTTTCGCTCAGGCGAAAAAAGAGAAGAAACGCATTGTATTGGCGGAAGGGGAAGATATTCGGGTGCTGCATGCAACTCAGGAACTCGTGTCTCTCGGATTGGCATTCCCTGTTCTGATTGGTCGTCCAAGTGTGATTGAGATGCGTATCAAAAAGCAAGGGCTTCACATTGAAGCCGATAAAGATTTTGAAGTGGTCAACAACGAAAATGACCCGCGCTTCAAAGAATACTGGCAGGAATATTACCAACTGATGAAACGTCGTGGTGTTTCTCAGGAACAGGCTCGTCGCGCCGTGATTGGTAATCCGACATTGATCGGAGCCATCATGGTACATCGTGGTGAAGCGGATGGCCTAATTTGTGGTACGGTTGGCAGCTATGGTGAACACTATCAAGTTATAAAAGATGTCCTTGGTTTCCGTCAAGGAGCGTGTACAGCTGGTGCAATGAATGCCTTATTGTTGCCAATGGGGAATACCTTTATTGCTGACACTTATGTCAATGAAGATCCGACACCAGAGGAATTGGCTGAAATCACACTGATGGCGGCTGAAACTGTACGTCGTTTCGGTATTGAACCAAAGGTTGCTTTATTATCGCGTTCAAGTTTTGGTTCTTCTGATTGTGCTTCTGCACAAAAAATGCGTAAGACGCTGGAACTGGTACAGCAAATGGCTCCGTCACTGGAAATTGACGGTGAAATGCATGGTGATGCAGCCTTGGTAGAAAGTATTCGTCGTGACATCATGCCGGACAGTCCATTAAAAGGTTCTGCTAATCTGTTGATTATGCCGAATATGGAAGCGGCACGTATTAGTTATAACCTATTACGTGTTACCGGCTCAGATGGTGTAACGGTTGGCCCGGTATTGATGGGGGTCTCAAAGCCAGTACATGTATTGACCCCGATCGCTTCTGTTCGTCGCATTGTTAACATGGTGGCATTAGCCGCCGTTGAAGCACAAACCGACCCTCTATAACTCATTCGTATTAATATTCTGGTTGAAGTAATAAACAGGATGAATAAGTAAGCAGCCCTGCCGGGCCTTTGCCTGGCAGGGTATTTTATTTGTAAATAATTCTCATTATCTATAATATGCAGGAAAATTTTTAATGTGATAATGAATATCAATGAAAACATCTATCTGTATAAAAACAACTTTTTTGGTATGTGCTTTCCTGCTTGGTGGTTGTGCAACATCATTGACTACCACTCAAAATAACTCTCAAGAAGTAAAACAATCTCTTCCCAGTGAGTTAACCCAATCAGGTGTTTTGCTTGATATGGACGCAGGTAAATCTATCACTTCTGATGAATTGCTCGAACAATTGGCAACCTATCCCAGAATCATTGTGGGTGAAAAACACGATAATCCTTATCATCATCAAATCGAGTTATGGCTGGTTCAACAACTTGAGCAAAAACGCCCTCATGGCTCTGTATTACTGGAAATGATAAACCCAGACCAGCAAGAGAAAGTGAACAAAGTGAAAAGCTGGTTGCAGGGAAATCCAATAGTCAGAGATGAACGCATTAAAAATCTATTAGCGTGGCAGCAAGGCTGGCCTTGGGTGTTATATGGAAAACTGGTTGTGGAGCTGATGAAAGCACCTTACCCATTGTTAGCGGCAAACTTGGATCGTAGTGAAGTCGATCAGGCATACAAAAATTACAGGGCTGGAGATAGAACTTCACTAGTTTCCGGTGATGTCAAAAAACGTATCGACGACACTATCAAAAATTCCCATGGTGGAAATATAGATGAACTATCTCTCTCTGCCATGAGCAAAATTCAGCAATTACGTGATCAGCGAATGGCAGAACAATTGATGAAAGCGCCATCACCAGCGTTGTTATTTGCAGGAGGGTATCACGCCGTAAAAACGATGGGTGTACCTCAGCATGTGAAAAAAATAGCGCCCAATGAACGGGTTGTTGTGCTTGTTATCGCTGAACAAGGGGTTTCTTTGAACAACGAATATGCTGATTTTGTCTGGTTTACCCCTAAAGTGACCAGTAACGTAAATAATTAGTGGTATCTATCACAAGGATGTGATGAACTTAATAAATAAAAATAGTTTTCATTTATATATTCAATTGATTATCATTATCTGAATTTATCTTTGACATAATGTGTTATAAAAAATGTTGACGTATACAACGTATCAAACCACTCACGTTGGTCACGTGACAAAATCCTTTCTCGCTGCTATCACACTTCATGCCTTATTGGTCGGATGGTTGATTTATAAACCGCAGGATCTTGATCTTGAGGAATTTTTGCCTCCACCTGCGGTTATGATGGAAGTATCACTACAGACAGAAGCAATACGTAAGGTCGAAAAACAACCGATTGGTATTGAACAATTATTATCTGTTGCCAGCCATCAACAAGAAAGCAAGGTTGATGAAATCAGTATGCCCAAATTGGCGGTGAATGAAGAAGCACAGATTTTAGTTCATAAGCCAAAGAAAAAACAAAAAGAGCAGGATGCACCTAAAAAAGCCCAACCTGTTAAGCGAGTGAAGGCAAAAGAGCAGGAAAGTGAAAAATCCCAGAGTCGTTCAGCGCCAACAACCAGTAGCGCTACAGCGGATAATGTGACTTCCCGAACAGCCGCATCTTATGAAAGTAACTCGGATGCAGTTGCTGATGCAAAAGCAGTTTGGCAGGCTGAGGTTAGTGGTCATTTAAACCGTTATAAAAGATATCCGGCAGATGCTCAGAGAAGAAAACGGACAGGGCGTCCAATGGTGAAATTCACGGTTAATCAATTTGGTGCAGTGATTGACGGTGAATTAGTAAGACGTTCCGGGACGAACTCACTTGACCGAGAAGCAAGGCTTGTATTGGAAAGAGCACAGCCTTTACCAGCTCCACCTGATGTCATTTTAACCAATGGCAGTGTTACAGTTGAACTGCCAATTGATTTCACTTTATCTCACTAACAATAAAAAAATAGGACGAATGGCATGTCACAGTATAAAACGGTGTTTTCACCAAAAAACCAAAAAGCCGTGCTAACAAAAAGGATCATACTTAGTTTTTTGTTGGGGGGAAGTTTATTAAGTAATAGTGTTACGACCATCGCGATGGAGGAAAACATGGTGCCGCCTATGGCAAAAAAACAGCCACATGCAATAACTATTCATGGTGATACTCGCATTGATAATTATTACTGGTTACGTGACGATAACCGTCAGGATAAAGAAGTCATTGATTATTTGACGGCTGAAAATAAGCATACCGCAGAGGTGCTGGAATCTGGGCAAGAGTTGCGGAAAACACTGTATAACGAAATGACTGGCAGAATGAGTAAAGAAGACCAGTCAGTTCCTTATACTTACAATGGTTATATTTATCGTACCGTTTATCAGGCAGGAAAAGATTTTCCAATCTATCAGCGTAAGCCAGTTGATAATTCAACTGACTGGCAGGTAATGGTTGATGGTAACGAACGAGCAAAAGGCCATAAGTTTTATCAAATCGGTGGATTTGCGATTACTCGTGACAATAAGCGTATTGCTGTAGCAGAAGATACTCAAGGCCGTCGTAACTACCAAATTTCTTTCAAAAATTTTGCTGATAATGAATGGCAGAATAATGTCATAGAAAATACTTCAGGCAATATTTTGTGGGCTAATGAGGGTAATACTTTGTTTTATGTACGCAGAGATCCACAAACCCTGCTGCCTTACCAGCTATTTCGCCATCAATATGGTACAGACACGAAGCAGGATAAAAAAATCTATCAAGAAGATGATGATCGCTTCCGTTTGTCAATTTCGAAAAGTACTTCTCTTGATTATATTCTGATTTCGGTTACCAGTTATTCAACGTCAGAATATCGACTGATTGATGCTAATAACCCACAATTAGAACCACAGATTTTCTCTGTTCGTCAGGCTGGACGTGAATATTATGTTGATCATTTCCGTGGCCAATTTTATATCCGCTCCAACTATGAAAATCCATTATTTGGTTTATACCGGACAGAAGCTCTCGATAAGCCATGGGAAACGGTGATTGCGCCACAGGAAAATACTGATTTAGAAGATTTTGAACTGTTCAACAATTGGTTAGTGGTGCAGGAGCGTACAAAGGGATTAACTTCAATCCGTCAGATTGACTGGAAAACGCAGCAGGAAAAACGGGTTAAGTTTGACGATCCAGCCTATATGGCATCACTAAGTTATAACCCGGAGCCAAATACTGATTTACTGCGTTATAGCTATTCATCTCTGACAACTCCAAGTTCTGTATTCCAATGGAATATGCAAACGGGCGAACGTGAATTGCTGAAACAGCAAGAAGTTAAAGGATTCAATAAAGAGAACTATGAAAGCCAGCGTATCTGGATAAAAGCCAGAGATGGTGTGGAAGTCCCTGTTTCTCTGGTTTACCGTAAGTCTCTGTTTGAAAAAGGCCAGAACCCAATTCTGATTTATGGCTATGGTGCTTATGGTATCAGCATGGACCCGTATTTTAGCTCTCCAATGCTGAGTCTTCTGGATCGTGGTTTTGTTTATGCTTTGGTGCACATACGTGGTGGTGGCGACTTAGGCCGGAACTGGTATCTGCAAGGTAAGCTCGAAAATAAAATGAACAGTTTCCACGATTTTATTGATGCGACTAAGACATTAATTTTCGAAGGATATGGTGACAGTAAGCGTGTTTATGCGGAAGGAGGCAGTGCAGGCGGCTTACTGATGGGTACGGTGATTAATCAGGCACCGGAGTTATACCGTGGTGTGATTGCTAAAGTTCCTTTTGTTGATGTTGTGACTACCATGCTTGATCCCTCTATTCCTTTAACGACAGGTGAATATGACGAGTGGGGAAATCCGAATAATAAGGAAGTTTATTTCCGTATTAAATCTTATAGCCCTTACGATAATATTAAACACCAGCGTTATCCCCATTTATTAGTGACGACGGGTTTACATGACTCTCAGGTACAATATTGGGAGCCTGCAAAGTGGGTGGCTAAATTAAGGGAAATGAAAAAAGGGAATAGCCTGTTGTTATTGGAAACCAACATGGATACCGGTCATGGCGGAAAGCCGGGGCGTTTTAACCGATTAAATGATATCGCTCTTGATTATAGTTTTCTGCTTATGTTGGATGATGCTAAAACATATTTTCCAACCTTAAAAGATTAATAAAAAATATATATTAATAATTATGGATGCTGGTAATTATTTATCAGTATCCGGATTTTTTATCGCCAAATTTGCGAAGCAATGTGAGCCTTAATGAATATTTTTTGATTTAGGATGATATTAATGAAAATCATGGCAAAAATAGCTGGAGCCAGCGCAGTATTTATTGGGCTTCAGGGATTGGCTTATGCTGAAAATACAAATGACAATAAAAATCAAAAAGTCATGCGATTTAGCACACTGAAAGTTTCAGGTTCTCAGGATAATAAGAATTCGCCGCAAATTGAAGCAATGGAAAAACCCGGTGCTTATAGTTCTGTAGGGGAAGATAATAAACTTGAATCTATGGATAGCGTATTGCGGAGTTTGCCGGGGACTTACACTCAGATGGATGCAAGTCAGGGAACAGTCGCTGTCAATATCCGTGGATTAAGTGGTTTTGGCCGTGTCAATATGATGGTAGACGGTGTTAGCCAGAGTTTTTATGGTATAGCTCCGAATTCATTTGGGCACGGGGGAATGCCTTATAATCAGTTTGGTACTTTGATTGACCCTAATTTTATTATCCGGACAGATATTGATCGTGGGCAGGCTAACGATGGTGATTCAGTCAATGCGTTGGTGGGAAGTGCTAACTTTCGTACCATTGGGATTGATGATGTTATTTTCGAGGGCAACAAACTGGGTATACGGGCTAAATCAACTTATGGTACTAATGGCATAGGTAAAAACGGCATGGTTACTATTGCAGGAAAAAAGCAGGCGTTCAGCTCAGAAGGTTCCATTGGTGCTATGCTTGCTGTTAGTGGTCACAGTATTGATGCTCACTACAAAAATGGCATGGGTATCAGCAGCGAAGAATTTGGTACGGATAAGGCATTTAAACAGAGACCAAATTCACAATTGATGAAAATAAATATTAAGCCAAATGATTTTCATGATTTGGAGTTGTCTGGACGTTTTTATCATAATAAGTTTACTAAACGTCATGTCGATAGCTATGATTATTATTTGAAATATCACTACACACCATTTAGTGAATTAATTGATACTAAGATTTTACTTAGTTCAGGAAAGAATACGCAGTCCTTTGTTAATCCTATGAGTGGATTAGGTAAAGGTGAATCACATAATAAATCTGATGCTATTGATATTAAAAATACCAGCCGGTTTAATTATGGTGATACAGACTTTGCGTTTACTCTTGGTAGTAAATTGATGCACAGTGAGTACAAAAGAAAAACAGGCATCGGACTTAGTGGAGAATATAAATCCTCAGAGAAACGCAATCCATTTTCACCAAGCGGGAAGCAAGATATTAAAAGTATTTACAGTCAGTTAAAAATTGAAAATGGTATTTATACTGCTAATTTGGGATTAAGCTATTTAGACTCCAGCATAAAGGGAAAAAAACCAGCTTGTGATAAGAGAGTAAACTGTTTCCCACAGGGAGAAGCACAATTAGATATTAAATCACGTGGATTTAATCCAAGTATTCTATTATCAGCAGAAATTACACCTGCATTCCAGCCATTCATAACTTATACTCATGCAATGCGGGCACCAAATACACAGGAAGTTTTCTATTCCAATGAAGGCGGAATTTCTATGAATCCATTCCTGAAAGGAGAAACGGCAGATACTTATCAGATTGGGTTTAATAGTTATCGTCCGAATTTATTTATAGAAGGGGATTCATTCCGTTTAAAAGCAACGATGTTTCATACCAAAATCAAAAATTATATCTTCAGTGAATCTTATCTGGTTTGTGCAGAAGGTAAAATTTGTAAAAATGATGGAACATTGACAGATGAAGAGTGGGGAGGGGTTGATCCTAACTTTAATATATATATTTATGGTAATAGTCTGACACCGGTAACTATGCGTGGCTATGAGCTTTCGGCGAATTATGATGCTGGAATATTCTATAGCTTATTAGCATATAGCCAGCAGAAAACACAACAGCCAGCCTCACTTTCGGCAAGTATTATGGGAACAAGCTACGCATCTCAGTTACCGAAGCGTTATATGACATTGGATACTGGCGTTCGTTTACTGGAAGAAAAAATTCGTGTTGGTGCGATAGTGAAATATACAGGTCAGTCTTATCACCAAGATTCTAATGTAGATGGAAATGCGGAAATCAGTAATAAAATGGTAGAAGATCATAAGATACCGACCATTATTGATTTATATACGGATTATCAAATCAATAAGAATATTTCTGTTAAATTTTCTGTACAGAACGTGGCTAACAAAAACTATGCAGATGCCCTGAATCGCATGAATTCTTCACCAAATATATCGGAAGGGGAAGTTGTAGCTCAAACAGCCCGCGGCAGAACTTATGTTATGAGTGCAGAAGTTCGCTTCTGATAACTATGTTTCTGATAACTATGTTTTTGATAACTATTAATAGAAATAATAGTGGTGCGTATGCACCACTTTTTTACATATCTTTTTTATATATTATTGTATCAAAAATCTTTCGTTTTCTTATTATTACCACAAATTTTAAAATTGTTTATTTTTTAGATGTTCGCCATACTATATATAGTATGCATTCTTATTTATAAGTTTTATTTCTAATTAAAATAATATCATAAGGATTATAATGAATGATGAAAATGGGTATTTAAAACTTAGTGATAATGGGAGATATTACACTTTCAACTCTCCGCTTTCCGGGAATGAGTTTTTTTCAACTGAACCACAAAAAAATAAAGATAAAATAACAAAATCATCTCCTATCATCGACGATGAAACAGGTCTTTGTATTGGCTATCTCTATAGTAGAGGTGGCGGGGTATATGATGTTTATGATGTCAATGGAGAGTATATAGGTCTACATGAATTACCACTGGAAACACCATTAATAGATCCCTTTGATTTAATTTTCTTTGGTGGTTTTATAATAAAAAAACTCGCTTCAGGAGGGCGTTTTTTCCAAGCTTTAACCAGCAGAGGTGCATATGTAAACTTATCCATAAGGTTAGGTGAACATTTAATTAATATACTGAAAGGTCGCTTAAAGATAGGTTTATCAGCAAAAAAAATCAAATTTGCCTTAGTGCCCGCAAAACATATGCGTGAACCCGGAAGGTATGTTCCTGTACATATTCTTGAAAAGGCTATACGCTATGGTAAACGTATGCCTGATTCTATAGGGAAATCATCAGTAAAACTTCAAAGGTATGAGATAAAGATGTATAAAAATAGATATAATAGCAAATCCCATAAATATGAGAATAAAGAGTATAATCTCGAAGTTGTTGTAGATGAGAAAAATTGGACGATAGTTCATTTTCTGTATAAGTAGTTTGAGGTGATTTATGTTAGTAATAAAAAATGAAGATATAATGCTGGAAATATTTTTGTTAGATAAAACTTTTGCATGTGAAGATAAATATGAATATTATCAGTCTACGATAAATTTATATGTTGAATTTAAATCCAAGGGGATAAGTTTTGCGACTGAATGGAATATATTTACTGGAGAATTGAATGATTTTATTAATAAAATTATCGAATCAGAAAAAAATCAGGAAAATTATTCTCTAACTTTTTGTCCTATGGAAGGAATGATTAAACTTAAATTATCCAAAGCTAATGATGCAATTGGGAGTTATACATTAGGTTTTGAATTTTCAAGTGAAATTCGCTCAGAAATTGTGTTGTCTGGAACAACCAGAATTGATCAAAGTTATATTCCATTGATTATTCAGGGGTTGAGATCATTGCTGCAAGATTAGCAGCGATAATGCTGCTAATCTGAATATCATAAGATCCTGTCACTCCAGATACTGTAACCAGAAGTATTTGCAGCATGGTTTTTCCACATAATGTCTTTATAAATTATGGATATTATTTCTTGCGGTTGTCGATCATTATGAGTAATAGAGTGAGGATAATCAGTAGAGACTTCAACAAGTGATGCATCTCTTAAATGGATAGTGTAGTATTTTTCTTGATTACCATCCATTGATGTTCTATAAAAGTCAAAGATCCCCTCCAGTTTTTCATTATCTGAAATTGCCATTCCTAACAACGGAGAAGACTTATCAATAAGCTTTATAAATTCCAGAGGATGATGCATAACATTTTGATTTCTAATTATGCTATGCCTAATTGATAAAACGAATATCTCGTCTTCATGGCGTTGCTGATATTGATTTCCTATAGAAGCATAAGTTGAACAGCCTTGAGAAATAAGTCCTTGTTTCTTCCCTGTTAATGTTAAATAAATTAAATTGGCCATACAGTGTATATCCTGAGTTATTGTTCATAATCTCTATGGTTTTTCATCATAATATGTTGAGTTTTTTTATACACCACGCCAAACTTATAAAGTTTATTGGAACTTATCACAAAACAGATAAGACACTTTTATAAGTTATTTTTTCTCTGACTAACTTTTTTCACTTGGATTATTTGACTCTCAACCCAGCCATCCAGCAATCGGGTTTTCAGCGAATCACCAACTTTGACCTGTTTAACCTGCTTCAACAACTTCCCATCTGGAGTTTCACTGATACTATAACCACGACTCAACGTTGCCAACGGGCTTACGGCCTCCATGCGTGAACAGGAAACCGCAAATCTCTCTTTATAACGGGATAACTGTCGCTCTATTGCCTGTTTGAGCCGAAAATCATATTGTTGAATATGTTGGCTATAATGTCGTATTTCTTGCTCAGGGCTATTTTGTAAAAGTCTTTGATTTAATTTTTCATAGGACATTGAATTTTGTTTCAGGCAGCGTAATAAACCATCGATCAATTTTTGACGTAATTCAGATAAACGATTTTGTTGACGTGCCAACCGCAAATCAGGCCGTTGTTGTTGGAGACGATGTTGTAATCCATTAAAAATCCTCTGCTTTTTGGCAAAAAAGTAATCCATCGCCATTTCGAGACGCTGTTGCAGGGACTGAACTTGTCTCAACAATTCAATTTGATTACGGCTAACCAATTCTGCCGCCGCAGAAGGCGTCGGAGCACGCAAATCAGCCACAAAATCTGCAATTGTGACATCGGTTTCATGTCCAACAGCACTGACAATAGGTATTTGGCTCTGAAATATCGCACGTGCTACCTGCTCATCATTGAAACACCATAAATCCTCCAACGAACCGCCACCACGCCCAACAATTAAAACATCACACTCTTGTCGGATATTTGCCAGTTCAATAGCCCGAATAATCTGCAATGGAGCTTCTGCACCCTGAACCGCAGTAGGATAAATAATAATGGGTAAAGAAGGATCACGACGTTTCAGAATATTCAGAATATCGTGTAATGCTGCGCCACTGGCTGAGGTGATCACTCCAAGACGTTTGGCAGGTGAGGGTAGTGGTTTTTTATAGATTTGCTCGAACAATCCTTCTGCGGCGAGTTTCTGTTTCAATACTTCAAATTGTTGTTGCAATAATCCGTCACCAGCAGGTTGGATGCTTTCTACTATCAGTTGATAATCACCACGTGGTTCATACAGGGTGATTTGTGCTCTGACCAACACTTGCTGACCATTTTGTGGCCGGAATGCGGCTCGTAGATTATAACTACGAAACATCGCTGCCCGGATTTGCGCCCGTTCATCTTTCAGCGTGAAATACCAGTGTCCGGATGAAGGTTGGGAAAAGTTAGAAATTTCAGCACTGAGCCAAATTCTACCCATTTCCAGCTCCAATAGCTGACGAACCGTCTGATTCAGACGACTAACAGAAAAAATTCCAGTGTTGGTTGGCAGTGACATGTGAGCTAGATCAAATTTTAAAACAAGGACTTAATTGACTGATAATAACTACTCATCATTACTAATCAAGAAATTTTTTTCAGAAAATGCTGGAGGCAACCGATTACGGCCTGTATAATGCCGCGGCAATATTTTATCCCTTAATTGCCACATAGCTTGGTGAGATATTGCCCATGTTACGAATTAAAAAAGAAGCATTAACTTTTGACGACGTTTTGTTGGTTCCTGCCCACTCTACAGTTTTGCCTAATACAGCAGATCTGTCCACGCAATTAACATCTACTATTCGCTTGAACGTGCCTATGCTTTCTGCGGCAATGGATACCGTGACGGAATCTGCACTGGCTATCGCACTGGCACAGGAAGGGGGAATTGGCTTCATTCATAAAAATATGTCTATCGAGCGTCAGGCTGAAGAAGTCAGTCGCGTGAAAAAGCATGAAAGCGGTGTTGTGACTAATCCCGTAACTGTAACGCCACAAACGACATTGCGTGCAGTCAATGAACTGACTGAGCGTAATGGTTTTGCCGGTTACCCGGTAGTGACAGAAGCGAATGAGTTGGTGGGTATCATTACTGGTCGTGATGTCCGTTTTGTGACTGATTTGGATCTGCCTGTTACAGCAGTTATGACGCCGAAAGCGCGTTTAGTCACTGTAAAAGAAGGTGAAGCCCGCGAAGTCGTGTTGCAGAAAATGCATGAGAAGCGTGTTGAAAAAGCGCTGGTTGTTGATGATAACTTCCATTTGCTTGGCATGATTACGGTGAAAGATTTCCAGAAAGCAGAACGTAAACCGAATGCCTGCAAAGATGAACAGGGGCGTTTGCGTGTTGGTGCTGCGGTTGGTGCTGGTGCGGGCAACGAAGAGCGTGTTGATGCACTGGTTGCCGCAGGTGTAGACGTGCTATTGATTGACTCATCCCATGGCCATTCAGAAGGTGTTTTGCAGCGTATCCGCGAAACGCGTGCCAAGTATCCTAATCTGCAAATTATCGGTGGTAACGTAGCGACGGGTGAAGGTGCCAAAGCGCTGGTAGAAGCAGGTGTGAACGCAGTTAAAGTCGGTATTGGTCCAGGTTCTATCTGTACGACTCGTATCGTTACTGGTGTTGGTGTTCCGCAAATTACTGCAATCGCTGATGCAGTAGAAGCGCTGGAAGGAACGGGGATTCCAGTCATTGCTGACGGTGGTATCCGTTTCTCAGGTGACATTGCCAAAGCCATTGCAGCGGGTGCATCCTGTGTGATGGTAGGTTCAATGTTGGCGGGGACAGAAGAATCTCCGGGTGAAATCGAACTTTACCAGGGCCGCTCATTCAAATCTTATCGCGGAATGGGTTCTTTAGGCGCGATGTCCAAAGGCTCTTCTGATCGTTACTTCCAGACTGATAATGCGGCTGACAAATTGGTGCCAGAAGGTATCGAAGGCCGTGTTGCTTATAAAGGACTGCTGAAAAATATCGTCCACCAACAAATGGGTGGTTTGCGCTCCTGCATGGGATTGACGGGTTGTGCCACGATTGGTGAACTGAGAACTAAAGCAGAATTCGTTCGCATCAGTGGTGCCGGTATTCAGGAAAGCCACGTCCATGATGTGACTATTACCAAAGAATCACCGAACTATCGTTTAGGTTTGTAATTTATTTATTAATGTGGCCCGCAATTGCGGGTCACTAACTTTTATTGTTTTATTGCCACTTGTTTTGGGAATCCACCTCGAATGACAACTAATATCCATCAACATCGCATTCTGATCCTTGATTTTGGCTCGCAATACACGCAGCTAATTGCCCGCCGTATTCGTGAAATTGGTGTTTATTGTGAACTTTGGACATGGAATGTCACTGAAGAACAAATCCGCGCATTTAACCCGAACGGCATTATCCTTTCTGGTGGCCCCGAAAGCACAACTGAAAACGACAGTCCACGTGCCCCAGAGTATGTTTTCAATGCAGGCGTGCCGGTATTGGGAATTTGCTATGGTATGCAAACCATGTCCATGCAACTGGGCGGAGAAGTTTCTAATTCTAATGAGCGTGAATTCGGCTATGCTCAGGTTGAGATCAAAGGTGACAGTAAGCTGTTCCGTGGTATTCAGGATGCACTGAATGCATCAGGTACGCCGATACTGGATGTGTGGATGAGCCATGGTGATAAAGTAACCGCTATTCCCGAAGGTTTCACAACTGTAGCCAGCACAGATAGCTGTCCATTTGCTATCATGGCAAATGATGAAAAACGTTTTTATGGTGTGCAATTCCACCCGGAAGTGACTCATACTCATCAAGGCTTGAATATCCTGAAACGTTTTGTGCTGGATATTTGTCAATGTGAAGCGCTGTGGACACCAGCTTCCATTATTGACGATATCGTAGAACGTCTGCGTGCACAGATTGGCGATGATCACGTTATTCTGGCACTGTCTGGTGGTGTTGATTCTTCTGTAACCGCGCTGTTGCTGAATCGTGCAATTGGTAAGCGTCTGACTTGTGTATTTGTAGACAATGGACTGCTGCGCCTGAATGAAGCCGATCAGGTGATGGAAATGTTTGCGGGTAAATTTGACCTGAATATTGTCCATGTTAAAGCGGAAGATCGCTTTCTTTCTGCGCTGGCGGGAATTGATGATCCAGAAGCTAAACGCAAAACTATTGGTCATGTGTTTATTGATGTATTTGATGAAGAAGCTGCAAAACAGACTCAGGTCAAATGGCTGGCGCAAGGCACGATTTATCCGGACGTTATCGAATCTGCGGCCTCTGCGACAGGTAACGCGCATGTGATCAAGTCTCACCACAATGTGGGTGGTTTGCCGGAAGATATGGCTCTGGGTCTGGTTGAGCCACTGAAAGAGCTATTTAAAGATGAAGTTCGTCGCATTGGTCTGGAACTGGGCCTGCCATATGACATGCTGTATCGCCACCCATTCCCAGGGCCCGGTCTTGGTGTTCGCGTACTGGGTGAAGTGAAAAAAGAATACTGTGACTTGCTGCGTCGTGCCGATGCTATTTTTATTGAAGAACTGCATAAGGCGGATCTGTATAATAAAGTCAGTCAGGCATTCACCGTATTCCTGCCAGTTCGTTCTGTTGGTGTAATGGGCGATGGTCGTAAATATGACTGGGTTGTATCTCTGCGTGCAGTAGAAACCATTGACTTTATGACCGCGCATTGGGCACATTTGCCATATGATTTCCTGGGTCGCGTATCGAATCGTATTATTAATGAGGTCAATGGCATATCGCGAGTTGTTTATGATATCAGCGGTAAACCGCCCGCAACAATCGAGTGGGAATAATCTAAAGCTTTCCTAAGCCTCACCAAATCATCATGATTTTTTAATTAAGACCCTGAAATCAGGGTCTTTTTATACTCATATCTCACAAAATCACACCGTACCAGCAGGTCATTTCTCTCGGTATTATAAAAATATATAGTAAGTGGTAAAATAATCGTAATAGCCAGATGCTACGCGAGATGATAAATTAATTCATGTATTCTGGCTCTAAGCTAAGGACAGTTTTAAATAAAATTTAAAACAAGTATTAATTAAATGGCAAAAAAATACTCGATGTAGCGTATATAAGAAAAAATAAGGGGTGAGAATGTATGGATAAGTATATTGTTGTTTATAATGGTGTTGATAGTAATAATGACACTTCAGTGAGTACTCAAATCGCGCTGGATATTGATATGAGCAAAACCTCGGCTGCTGATTTTCTAGGTCTATTGGAAAATAATGCTTTAACCCATGCTACAGAATTGGATAGCTCTGTAGCAAGAGTTGCTATTGTTGGAATATACCAACTTTAATATACCACCATATTTAATAACTTGCTTCAGCGCTAAGAAGTTCCCGAAAAATGGACAGGCATAGCATCATGTGATCCACTGATTGTTCCATCCAGTCAATGAGAACTGCTATGCCTGCATATATTTATCTTTTCTATGTGCTTTGTTAGTTAACAATAACGTATATAGTGATAATAATAATTAAATATTATATTTTACATCGACTATTATTCAATGTAATGTGAATTGAGTCTCATACAAAAAATTGAATTTATCATATTCACATTAGGTCGTTGATTATGAATAAAAAAATGATGTTAATAGGTA
Organism: Xenorhabdus sp. NBAII XenSa04; assembly: GCF_963866145.1. Lineage (NCBI taxonomy): Bacteria > Pseudomonadati > Pseudomonadota > Gammaproteobacteria > Enterobacterales > Morganellaceae > Xenorhabdus > Xenorhabdus sp. NBAII XenSa04. The sequence continues at coordinate 8,961 of NZ_CAWMEB010000453.1, read as the reverse complement.
TTGCCATTGCCTCTGTATTATTTTGCCAAATGGCGTTGGCAAGCAGCAAAATTATTCCTTTTACTGAGAATGATGCGAGGTTTGCGAAATCTTTAGTTGATAATGATGTCAATAAGTTATTTTCTGGCGGTAAGGTATCCAGTGATTATGGATATAAGTACATAACTGCAAGAGATTTATACAGAAAATATTCTGAAAATGAAGTAAGAGCAAACAGAGAATTAAAATATAAAAAAGTTATTATTTCCGGAAAAATTAAAAGTATAAATAATTATCCTTCTGATGGTAAATCGTTTATTGCATTAAGTGCCGGCAGTTTCTTAGATACTGTGCATGTAACATTAAGTAATAATTTTCAAGATTATGTCCTTGAATTACATAAGGGGCAAAAGATTACCCTGGCATGCGAAGTGGTTGGGACGGTCGTTGGTGAGCCTGTTGTGAAGGATTGCATACCAGAAAGTAACGCGAAAGAGCAAGTAATCCAGTCTCTGGTATTCCAAGTTAATAAGGCAATTAATGGTGATAGGGATGAATCTAATAAGAAAGGTGTTGTTATAGTGGCGTTATCAAAATTAGTTAGTTTATCAACTAACAACTTCTCTATTTGTAAGAGAATTGATATATCTTGCCTGCAACAAGCAAATAATCCAAAGTGGAAAAAGTTTGCAGCAGAAAACAAAGAGCAAATAGAACAGTATAAAAAAATGTTGGATAATCAAAAATAAACGGACTTCGATTAGAGCGATCAGAATCATTATGGATATTATGCCTTCAACTGATTATCGTAAACTTATACCGACTGCCTCTCATACACAGCGGTTGAAATCTGATATGGTGAATTTCCCCCAATAATTTGCATTTGGAACATTATGATTTCAGCATTAGCTATCAATAATTATCGTTCTATTCGCGATCTTCGTATCGTACTTGGTCCCCTTAATGTGATTACAGGAGCAAACGGTAGCGGTAAATCTAATTTATACCGCGCACTACGCTTGCTATCTGAGACAGCACAAGGTGGTGTTGTTAATTCTCTGGCACTTGAAGGTGGGTTGGACTCTGCGTTTTGGGCAGGGCCGGAAACTTTTTCGAGAACAGCGCGTGCGGGAGGGGTAGTGCAAGGGGGAGTGAGAAAAGAGGTAAAGCGGTTACGTCTCGGATTTGCAACAGATTCATTTGGTTATTCTATTTCCCTTGGTTTACCTGAGCCGTCACAGTCTGCTTTTGCGTTAGATCCTGAAATTAAACAAGAAGGTATTTGGGGTGGAGAATGTTATCATCCGGCTGGTTTACTGGTTGAGCGCAAAGGCCCGATCATCCGGGTTCGGGAAGGCCGAAGATGGCAAATCGTATCAGGACACATTAACAATTTTACCAGCATGTTTGATCAGCTGGCTGATCCTTTAACTGCTTCGGAAGTTTTTCATATGCGTGAATTTATTCGTGGTTGGCGCTTCTATGATCATTTCCGTACTGATAGTGATGCTCCGGCTCGTAAGGCGCAGATTGGGACACGAACTCCTGTATTGCGTCATGATGGACGTGATCTGGCTGCTGCGTTGCAAACAATTCGTGAAATTGGTGACGCACAATTGCTGGATGAGTCTGTTGATGATGCTTTCCCAGGCGCTTTGGTAGCAATTTCTCGCCCCACAGAAGGGCTGTTTACTATACAGTTTCAGCAACATGGTTTAATCCGTCCTCTTTCTGGTGCGGAATTGTCAGATGGAACACTGCGTTATTTATTATGGATCGCGGCATTACTAACTCCACGCCCACCGTCAATGATGGTATTAAACGAACCAGAAACGAGTCTCCATCCAGAACTTTTGCCTTCACTAGCTAAATTGATTATAAAGGCATCCAGTCAAACACAAGTGTGGGTCATTTCACATTCACCAGTCTTGATTGCGGCACTAAAGCAATCTTCACACTGTCAGCATATTCAACTCAAAAAGCAACTTGGTGAAACCCATGTGACTGATATAAATATGTTGGAAGAACCGTTATGGCGTTGGCCAGATAAGAATTAATAACTTGTTTTCTGAGCCGTACTTTTCTCTACTAACCACGCCTTACCAAACAGAGATTGTGACTCTTTTCACGTTTTACAGTAGATAAACCTAAAGCTAGGAAATATTCCTAGCTTGACTAAGACTATAGCTCAAGCCAACCTTTTATCACTTCTTTATACTGACAGTAACAATAATTCCTACGAAAAATTTCGCGTTTCAGCGATCCACCTTTTTTCCACCTGTATTAAAAAGGCTCTTTTTATCGTGATTATCTGAGGATTTCACATGCTTAAAATTCTTGAACAAGTCCGCCAACCGACGTTGGATTTACCAATCGAAGTACGCCGCAAAATGTGGTTTAAGCCCTTTATACAGTCCTATTTGGTGGTTTTTATTGGTTATATGGCTATGTATCTGGTGCGAAAGAACTTTAATATTGCCCAGAACGATATGGTTTCCACTTATGGTTTGTCGATGACTCAGCTTGGTCTGATAGGGTTGGGTTTTTCTATTACTTATGGTGTTGGTAAAACCTTAGTCGCTTACTATGCTGATGGGAAGAATACTAAGCAATTCTTGCCATTTATGTTGATCTTATCTGGCCTTGCCATGCTTGGTTTTAGTATGAGTATGGGCAATTCAGGTATCAGTGTTTTCTTGATGGTAGCATTTTATGCTTTGAGTGGTTTTTTTCAGAGTATAGGAGGCCCGGCAAGCTATTCCACCATTACCAAATGGACGCCCCGTAGTAAGCGGGGAACTTATCTTGGACTGTGGAATATGTCACATAACGTTGGTGGTGCAGGCGCAGCAGGGGTTGCATTGTTTGGTGCTAACTATTTGTTTGATGGTCATGTGATAGGGATGTTTATTTTCCCTTCTATTATTGCGTTGATCATTGGTTTTATCGGCTTACGTTACGGTAGCGACTCACCGGAAAGTTACGGCTTGGGCAAAGTTGAAGAATTGTTTGGTGAGAAGGTCAGCGAAGAAGATATTGCGGCAGAAGAAAACAAAATGACCAAGCGTGAGATCTTTGTTGAATATGTCCTGAAAAACCAAGTGATTTGGCTTCTTTGCTTTGCCAATATTTTCCTTTATATCGTGCGGATTGGTATCGACCAATGGTCAACAGTATATGCATATCAGGAGTTAGGGCACTCTAAAGAGATTGCGATTTCTGGTTTTACTATGTTTGAAGTCGGCGCGTTGGTGGGAACGCTAATGTGGGGCTATTTATCAGATTTGGCAAATGGTCGTCGTGCTCTGGTCGCATGTATTTCATTAGGCTTAATCATTGTCAGTCTTGAATTCTATCAATATGCAACCAGCGAGTTTATGTATTTAGGTTCCCTGTTTGTACTCGGATTTTTGGTATTTGGCCCACAGTTGTTGATTGGTGTGGCAGCCGTTGGTTTTGTACCCAAAAAGGCAATTAGCGTTGCAGATGGTGTTAAAGGTACTTTTGCGTATTTAATCGGTGACAGCTTTGCTAAATTAGGTTTGGGGATGATTGCAGATGGTGTGCCTATTTTTGGTTTAACGGGATGGAAAGGCACTTTTGCAGCACTTGATATTTCTGCATTTATTTGTATCGGCTTACTTGTTTTTGTTGCCATTGCTGAAGAGCGAAAAATCCGAAGCAGCAGAAAATTACAGTAAATTCTATAGAAAATATTCTGACGCTACTGTTTCATCTACAGTAGCGTCTTTGGGCGAAACGTATCCGTTCCTGGTTTATTGCACAGCTATATTAATGAGAGTAATTTATACGGTTTTTCTGATCTGATAATAAATGACGATGATTAAAGTAGCGTTAGTTGATGACCATGTAGTGGTACGCTCTGGTTTTGCTCAGTTACTGAGTTTAGAACTTGATATTGAGGTTGTTGGTGAATTTAGTTCGTGTGCTGAAGCGAGGCATGGGCTTCCTGGATCTGGAGCAATGGTCTGTATTCTTGATATCTCAATGACAGATGAAAGTGGGCTTTCATTATTACAGGATATTCCTTCCGGTATTGGCTGTATTATGTTGAGTGTCCACGATTCAGCCACAATGGTGGAAAGTGCGTTAAAGGCGGGAGCACGTGGCTATCTTAGTAAACGTTGTAGCCCAGATGAATTGGTACAGGCTGTACGTACTATTGCGAATAATGGTTGTTATTTCACCCCGGATATTGTGCTTAAATTGACTTCACCAAAAAATAACCCTGCTTCATTACAACATTTAACTAAGAGGGAAAGGCAAGTAGCAGAAATGCTTGCCAGAGGGATGGACGTTAAAGAGGTGGCGGTTGAGTTAGGCTTGAGTCATAAAACGATCCATGTTCATCGGGCCAATGCGATGAGTAAATTGGGTGTGACAAATAACGTGGGCTTAGCGAATTATTTTGCTTCTAGTGATATCTAATGTATCGATACCTGATCAATTCGTTTTGCGGTGGGTTATTGTTTTCTTGTTGGTGGTTCTGTTTGTGGGTGATAGCCTACTATTTTGTTAATGATTTAGAGCTGGCTATTTTATTTTTTCCATTTGCCCTGCGTCTTGGCATCGCTTTGCATATTCCCAAACGGTATTTACCGACATTATATGGTACAGAATGGCTACTTACTATTGGTTTGGCTCTGTTAATGGGGCAGCCTCAATGGCTTACCGTGTTAACAGCCAGCATAGTGAGCCTTCCTATTGTTTGGATTGCTGGCTGTTATTACCATGGTAATCAATGGCAACGATTGGCTGTTATGGCATTTGTGATTGTAGTGACTTCAATCATTAATGTTATGTCCGTTATTCACCATAACCCGGTTTTAACTATCGCACTTTTGGTAAGCTTAACCGGAGGAGTCATGTTGGTTCCTTTGTGTTACTTAGTCTGGCACTATTTATTCCAAAATGTCTGGTTACCGTTGACTGCCAATATCCTTGCTTCCCGAATTCGTTTTCATTGGAATCAGATAGTTTTTTATAGCCTGCTATTTTTATTGAACATCTTTCTTCAAATCTGGATACCCAGTGAGTTACATTATTTTGCGCCGTTTTGTCTCGCAATTCCGATTATTTTGCTGGCCTTTCGGTACGGTTGGCAGGGAGCTTTGCTCGGTACTTTACTTAACAGTGTTGCGTTAATTGCCGCCCGTAGTGGTGTTTCTAATATGGAAGTTACCGATTTGCTGTTATCTCTTCTGACTCAAACCTTGACAGGAATACTGCTTGGGATGGCGGTTCAGCGTCAGCGTGATCTCAATGCACAGTTAAAGAAAGAGTTGCATCGTAATCACAGTTTGTCACGCCAATTGGTGAAAGCAGAGGAATCGGTGAGACGAGATATTGCCAGAGAGCTGCATGATGAAATAGGTCAAAATATTACAGCTATTCGTACACAAGCCAATATTATTCAGCGAGTTGAGGCAACTTCCACTATTGTTAATTATGCCAAGACCATAGAATCATTATCTCTTAATATTTATGATACTACTAAAATGTTATTAAGCCGTTTACGTCCTAAGATACTTGATGATTTGGGGCTGAAAGAGGCTATTGAACAATTACTGCGGGATATGGAATTTGAAGCTCTGGGAATATCAGTCGAAATCCATTGGGAGGTTGATTCCGATACTGTTATAGAACAATTAAGTGATGCGACGAAAGCCACGTTGTATCGTCTTTGTCAGGAAGCATTGAATAATGCGTTAAAGTATTCCCAAGCCGATAGTATTAAATTACATTTCTCCATTGAAGAAATGATCCGTTTATTGATTAAAGACAATGGTATTGGCTGTAAAACAGAAGATCAGATGAAAGGGTTTGGCTTGCGCGGTATGCGTGAACGTGTACAGGTACTCGGCGGTAATTTCTCAGTTTATAGCGAAAAACAGCAGGATGATTCGACACGCACGGGTACGAATTTATCGATCATTTTGCCCAAACTTTAAGAAATGGTCATGATAATTTTTTCTCAACCTAAGCCAATAAATCCAAATAATTTGTCTGCTGTAGAAATCCGGGAGCAATATCGTTACTGGCGTTTTCATATTATGTTAAGCCTGTATGTGGGTTATGCGCTGTTTTATTTCACCCGCAAAAGTTTTAATTATGCAATGCCCGCTATGATTAGTGATCTGGGCATTGATAAAGGGGATATCGGCTTGATTGGCACGTTATTTTATATTACTTATGGTTGTTCGAAATTCATTTCCGGTATTCTTTCCGATTGCTCTAACCCGCGTTACTTCATGGGGATCGGACTTATTGCTACAGGTATCATTAACATTCTTTTCGGTTTGTCCAGTTCCATTATTATGTTTACCTGTCTATGGGTATTAAATGCCTGGTTTCAGGGATGGGCTTCTCCCTCGTGTGTTAAATTACTCACCACTTGGTATTCACGCTCAGAGCGTGGCTTCTGGTGGTCTCTATGGAATACTTCGCATCATGTTGGAAGCGCATTAGTTGCACTTTTTGTTGGTTATTTGACCTGGAATTTTAGTTGGCGTGAAGGGTTTATCGTGCCGGGTTGTCTGGGGATTTTAGGTGGAATTTTATTGTGTTGGCGATTACGTGATAAACCGACCTCTATGGGATTACCGACTGTTGGTCAGTACCGCAATGATTTTTTGGAAAAAAAGCATGAAAATCAAGGTAAAGGATTAAGTACCAGAGAAATATTGAGAACTTATGTTTTCCGGAATAAATACATTTGGTTACTTTCCTGTAGTTATATATTGGTTTATATCGTTCGCACTGTTATCAACGATTGGGGAAATCTTTATCTAACTGAATACCATCACTATGATTTGGTAAGTGCAAATTTTGCCGTATCGCTCTTTGAAGTCGGCGGATTTATAGGATCACTGGTTGCTGGCTGGGGTTCTGATAAATTATTTGGCGGCAATCGTGGCCCTATTAATTTAATATTTTCGATAGGTATTTTTTTATCAGTAGCTGCGTTATGGTTGATGCCCATGACCGATTTAATTTTCCAATCGTTAGGTTTTTTTTCTATTGGTTTTTTCGTTTTTGGTCCACAGCTATTGATTGGTATGGCCGCAGCGGAATGCTCGCATAAAGATTCAGCGGGTGCAGCAACGGGATTTGTTGGCTTATTTGCCTATACTGGTGCAGCACTGAGTGGCTATCCATTTGCAATTATCTTAGAAAATTACCACTGGACTGGCTTATTTATTACGATTTCTGTTTGTGCTGTCATGATTGGCTTATTATTATTGCCTTTTTTGCAAGCCCAATTTCCCCGGCAAAGGGAGCAGAGTTAATTATTCTCACTAAGGTGTAATCTCTGTCGATTACACCAATCTTCTTGAGTTAACTCCCATATTTCACAATCGTATTTGCCCGATACATACTCTTTTGTCTCAGTTCTTATCACTTTCATGCCTTCAGCTAATGAAATCTTTCTTGAGTTATCATTAACTTTGGCTTTAGATACCCTGAGCACGGTGTTGCCTAATTCATTAAACCAGTAACTCGTAACTCTTTCACATGCTTCGCGCATTAATCCGCGCCCTTGATATTCCAAAGAGAGCCAAAAACCGCGATTATTATCGTGTTTGTTATATAACCCGATGATACCAATCAGCTCATTAGGATTAGTTTTAATTCTGAGTGACCAGATATAGGCTTTTTGATCTTGTATTGCTGGCATAGCAATGTTATTGACGAAATATTGTCCGCCATTATCAGGATATGGCCAGGGTACGGCGTGACTGTCTAAATATTTTACGATGTCCCAGTGAGGAAACTTTTGTTGAATTTGAGAAGCATCATCATAAGCCAACTTTTTTAACAAAAGGCGTTTAGTTTCCAGATCATTAAATGACATACCTTTAACCGTTCAATCAAATGTTAATTTCTTGTGAGGGATATAATGGGTTTTAAAGGGTTAGCCGTCAATCTGATATCACCCCGGTTTTATAAAAACATGCTAAACGAAACATGGTATAGTAGCTTTTTGTTCTGTCTTTTATCCCATCGGAATGCTATGTCTTATCAATGCCCATTATGCCATTTGCCACTGCTGTTTTCTCATCATCAATGGCGCTGTGAAAAGAATCATCAGTTTGATTGTGCAAAAGAAGGTTATGTTAACTTGTTACCAGTTCAGCATAAACGTTCAAAAGAACCGGGTGATAGTGCTGAGATGATGCAGGCGAGAAGGGTGTTTTTACAAGCAGGTTATTATCAAATACTACAACAAAAAGTTATTGAATTGTTTGATTGTTTTTTACCTGAACGAACTAAGGTATTGCTGGATATTGGTTGCGGAGAAGGTTATTACACTGCATCGGTACAAAAGGCGTTGAACCTTAAACGGCATATTACAGTGTATGGCTTGGATGTGGCGAAAATCGCTGTTCGTTATGGGGCGAAACGTTACCCGGATGTCAGCTTTTGTGTGGCGTCCAGCCATCGATTGCCGTTTACAGATAGCTCTCTTGATGGGATTTTGCGAATTTATGCTCCTTGCAAAGCGGCGGAATTATCCAGAGTAGTAAAATCGGAAGGCATTGTCCTGACTGTTACACCTGGCCCGCGTCATTTATATCAATTGAAAGAATTAATTTATCAGGAAGTTCATCTGCATCCTGAGAATACTGAACAATTGGAAGGTTTTGAATTGATTTCGGCGGAAACTCTGGCGTATGAAATGCAATTGGATGGTGAACAATCCTATAATTTATTACAGATGACGCCGTTTGCCTGGCGAGCCTCTGAAGAGATCAAAAACAATTTGATAGCTAAGCCATCATTTAATTGTGAAGTTGATTTTATGTTGAAAGTTTATCGTCGTATTTAATTTATTTTTTCAACAGCTCGTTTTATTGATTGATATCTGGCACAGATCAATACAGGCCAATGTGTTCCGGCTAACTGGCTGCTGCTAATATCTGTTAACATGACTCGCAGCAGGTCACGTATTCAATCCGT
>NZ_CAWMEB010000452.1:0-5478 GCF_963866145.1 Xenorhabdus sp. NBAII XenSa04 | reverse complement strand
CAACTGAGCTATTCCCGCATCTCAAGAACGGACGCCATTATGAACGCCTTCAATAAAGATGGCAAGCTATTTACTCGCACATCAAGACTGAACGCTTAAAAGACATCCAACAAGGCGGCAATTTGATAAGGGAAGGGGGATTTAAAATTTAACATTATATATACAACTACCCCCCTAATAAGATTTGTACTTGTCGGAATAATTTGCTGGAAATAGATTAGAACCATTTTTTAGTCGTATCTTACACGGTGATTGCCCTTCAGTAAGGCCCGAACCTATGACTCAATATTATCCACCTAAATTTGTTACTGGCACCGATGCTCTTATCGAGCTTCTCCTGGCTCAGGCTAAGCTAGATAGAAGTCGTAATCTTAATACAGCAGGATTTGTTTCAGGATATCGGGGCTCACCATTAGCCCGTTTAGATCAGACATTATGGCAGAACAGTAAAAAGTTGGCTCAAGCCAATATACATTTTCAGCCCGCAATCAATGAAGATCTTGCGGCTGCTGCGATTTATGGTACTCAAAAAGTTGAATCTGACCCTGATCGCACTGTCACTGGCGTTTTTAGCATGTGGTACGGCAAAGGGCCGGGAGTAGACCGTTCCGGAGATGCGCTCAGGCATGGTAATGCCTATGGCTCTTCCCCCAATGGCGGTGTACTGGTTATCCTTGGTGATGACCATGGTTGTGTGTCTTCTTCTATGTCTCACCAATCTGATCTCGCTTTGATGGCATGGAGCATGCCAATCTTACATCCGGCCTCCGTTTCTGATTATCATGATGTGGGATTATGGGGTTGGGCTGCATCCCGGTTAAGCGGGGCTTGGGTTGGCTTTAAAGCAATCAGTGAAGTCGTGGAAAGTTGTGCCATCAGGGAGCGTAAACCTTTTCCTGAATATGCAATACCTCAAGTTGATCCCGGCCCAGGTGGGCTTCATTGGCGTTGGCCTGACCTCCCTAGCCCTCAAATAGAACAGCGTTTAGCTTATAAACTTAAAGCAGTTCAAGAATTCGCCAAACTTAATCCAATTGATCAACTCATTGCTCCATGCTCACATCCACGAGCTTTATTAGTTACTGTCGGCAAAGCCCATCGGGATGTTTTAGAAGCCCTGCGTGTCGGAGGCTTACCTCCTTCTGAATTAGCAAAACACGGTATTGCTTTTGTTCATGTACGTCTGGTTTATCCTTTATCCCCACTTCTCAGCGAGATCGCATCACAGGTTACTGATATTTTTATCATTGAAGAAAAAAACGCTGTAGTCGAAATCTTACTCGCACGGCATCTCATCAATTTGCCACAACATATCAACCTGATAGGTAAGCATAATCATCTTGGCCAAAAATTTGTGCCCACAGACACAGAGCTACGTCCTTCACAACTTGCTCCGCTGCTTGCAGGATGGCTGAAGAAATTCAATTTATTTCTCTCTCTTCCTTTGGAATGGTCAACCCAAACTGCATTGCACGATATTACGCTTCCCAAACGTACTCCCTATTTCTGTGCGGGCTGTCCTCACAGCACTTCGACCCGTTTACCCGAGGGCAGTCAGGCTCAAATCGGCATTGGGTGTCACATCATGGCCGCCTGGATGGATCGCGATACAGGTTATGGCCTAACACCAATGGGAGCCGAAGGTGCCGATTGGGTAGGCCATTCCCGCTTTATTAATCGTTCACATGTCTTTCAAAATCTGGGGGATGGTACTTACTTCCATTCCGGGCATTTAGCTATTCGTCAGGCAGTCGCTGCGGGAAGCCACATTACTTATAAGCTGCTGTTTAATGACGCAGTAGCAATGACAGGCGGGCAACCACTGGATGGAAATATTACCATACCGCAGATCGCGTCTTTGATGCTGGCTGAAGGTGTGAAATATGTCGCAATTGTGACTGATGAACCTGATAAATATAAAGGTAAAAATAGCCTTCCTGCCAAAGTGAATGCTTATCAACGGGATTATCTCGAAGATATACAGAAACGCTTTCGAGACACTGATGGAGTGACGGTCATTATTTATGATCAAACTTGTGCAACAGAATTACGACGTAAGAGAAAAAGAGGATTAGTACCGAAAGCAACAAGACGAGCAGTGATTAACGAGTTCGTCTGTGAAGGGTGTGGCGATTGCCAGATACAATCCAATTGCCTTGCAGTGATCCCAACCGAGACATCCCTGGGCACTAGACGCGCAATAGATCAGCATGTTTGTAATTCAGATCTATCCTGTCTGAAAGGTTTTTGTCCTAGCTTTATCACCATAGAAAACGCAGAACCTCGCCAAGACACCAGCAAGATATTGCCACAGCAAGAGCTTGATAAGCTAGTGAATAAACTCCCTCAACCAATCTTAAATTCCACAGACATTCCTTATGAAATCTTATTCGTTGGTGTAGGTGGTACTGGTATTATCACCGCCGGCCACCTGCTTGGTGTCGCTGCCGAAATAGAAAACTACGCCGTCAGCTTACTTGATTTTACTGGTTTTGCCCAAAAAGGCGGAGAAGCAATCTCTCATATTCGATTCAGCCGGGATATCAATAAACTGCATCAGGTCAGAATTGACCGGGGACGCGCCAATCTCGTCCTTGCGGCTGATTTAGTTGCTGCAACGGGGCAAAACTCATTGGAAGTGATGTCGAAAACAGGAACCAACTGCATACTTAATACCCACAAAACGCAAATCGGCACTATGCTGAGAAATCCCATGCTGAAATTGGATCATACCAAAATGCTGGATACTCTCCATCAACATTGCCGGACACTGCGATCTGTTGACACAGAGCAAATTGCCGCAGATTTGGTTGGTGACAGAAATCAAACTAATATCGTCTTAATTGGTTATGCCTGGCAACTTGGTCAGATCCCCATCAGACTATCCTCTATAGAGAGCGCCATTCAGAAAATGTCCCATCCAACAGATAACATTGCAAATAATGCACAACGAGCCTTCCATCTCGGCCGCATTGCTGCCGAACAGCCCGAACTTCTGAATAATTTTCTGCATGTTAAACCGAAACAGACTATCGAGACGTTGGATGATCTTATTTTGCATAGATATAGACTTCTGGTTGATTACCAGAATGAAAAATATGCACTCCGCTATTTGAGCCGTGTTGCACAAGTCCAACAAATTACTCAACAAATTGATGCAGAAGACCTGACCAAGTCTATTGCTGAAAATTTGTTCAAACTAATGGCGTATAAAGATGAATATGAAGTTGCCCGTCTCTACGTCAAAACTGGGTTCTTTGATAAACTTTATTCACAATTTAATAACGCAGGTAAGATCCGCTTTCATCTGAGCCTTCCTTTTTTCAATCGCAAAGATCCCCGAACAGGTGAGCGAGGAAAACAAGAGTATGGCGCATGGATCATTCCTGTTTTTCACTTTCTTGCAGCATGTAAACTATTTCGCGGTACAATTTTTGATATTTTCGGCTATCAAGAAGAGCGCAAACAGGAAAGAAGTTTACTACTTGAATATGAGCAACTCATCGATTTTCTGATGGAAAAATTGGATCGCAATAACCTGGCTATTTGTCAACAAATTGCAACTCTGCCTGATCAGGTACGAGGTTTCGGCCATGTGAAACAAAAAGCGATAAAAAATATGCAGGCACGCAAGGCAGTTTTGCTAAAAGAGCTGGAAAAAACAATATAAAGATACACATGGACATCACTAATAACCGTGATGTCCAACAGTTTTATTATTTCCAACAATTGTAGTAAGCACGTAATCGCCGTGTTATCTGCTCTTCATGGCAAGAGAATGCAATTAATTCAGGAGGGGGTGTAAAGGTTTTATCGATCAATTCAGCCTGTGCCCGATACTCACAGAGTAAACCTTCGTTGATGGCACGTTCCCATCCTGGTTTGATATTCCACATATTTTCATAACCCATCGCTACCGTTTGTTTTGCCGCTTCCAAAATAATCGTATCCCGCTCAAACCCAATTAAAGGTGGCCGAATCGGGGTAAAGTCTTTTAAATCAATCTCCTGATTCGGTAATCCCATTATCTCATTTGCAACATAGTCAGCCAAAAGCGGGGATTGGTGCAGACCGTCCCGGTAAGTGCCAGTCACAAGCCATACCCCGTTAATGCCACACTCACCAATCAATGGAAAACCATCTGCGGAGACAGGCCGATTACCGACCTGAATGGCAATTATCTCTGACTCATACAAATCAACGTTTATCTGATTGTAAGCGCACTCCAGAAGGAACTGGACAGTGGCAATTGACCCATACATGCGAGGTTGGTTTTTCACAAGGTTGGTTGCACCAACGTAAAGAACACCATCACCACGCGGCACACAATGCAGACCACAAGCAAACGCACGATTCGGAGTACGAATAACCGAGGTTGGTAGTGCATCAGCGTTTTTGAGTTTAAGTAAAACAGACACTCCATAGCCTGAAAAGAGTGGGGGAATTTTCTGCACGATAGAGGATTGGTCTGATAATATATCAAGCGACTGTACGCCTGCTGCAATAATCACTTTGTCTGCGGTAAGACGCCTGCCATCAACCGTTTCAACACCAGTTACAACACCGTTTTCTGTGAGAATGCGCTTAACATTGTTATCAACGATCTCTCCACCCTCCTTGAAAAAGGCAGAATCCAACATTTCAAGCAATATATGGGAGTTAAGGGCATGTTCCTCTGAAATATAAAGCCCTTTAAGTGATCGCATTAAGTTGTTCGCTTTCATTCCCTTAATCAATTCGGGATCAACAACTTCATAAGGTTCGTTGTGCTCACGAAGCGTACACTCTATAGCATCATAGTTAACACTATCAAGTTCGGCCATACCTGCGGTATTGAGAATGACATGCGTCCCTTTTGCTGTAAACAAAGGACGAGTATCCCCTGAAGAAGCAGCCAAACGCTGTGCCCAGGTTGACCAGCGATCTTTCGCGACACGATCCATTTTGAGTTTCAATTTCCCATAGTCACTCGCAATAAGACCACTTGTTACCTCACCAAAACAACCATTCATTGCTCCTGCAGCTCTTGACGCAGCATGACTACGAACAAGACTTCCCACCCTGCATACTTTCAATCTGCGACTGATAAGTTCATAAGCAAGCGAGCCTGCAATAGCACCAGATCCTACAACAATGACATCATAGTTCATTCTGTACTATCCTCTTAATTTTATGGATAAATATCCCTGAAAAAGGACTAGGGACAGGTTGGAGAAGCTGTGCAGAAAACTGAGTATAGAAAACGTTTCTATAAAGTAATACGCTTATTCTCGGCTTGGAGAATTTTAGCCATATTTATTTCTATAGGTGATTATACCAAGTTGGATTTAACTTAGCAGAGGGAACGAATATCGGTCAACATCAATCCTCATGGATTGGCCAGATTGAAATTACAAAAAAAGCGCCTTTTGGCGCTTTTTTCCATGACTTGCAGACTATTATAAATCCACCGTCCTGAATTTGGAGCGGGAAACGAGA
>NZ_CAWMEB010000451.1:0-27355 GCF_963866145.1 Xenorhabdus sp. NBAII XenSa04 | reverse complement strand
AATTATGAAAAGGTATTTAGCTTGTTCCATAAAGATTTTGATAATATGGTTCTTGGCATGATGGGCTGGGGTAATAGTTTTTTCGCGAAGACAATGATACCAGATTATCATGCTGTTCAAATTCCCCTCACAAAACGTCAACACGCCCTAATAAGCCGATAAAATAAAGGAGATGAAAATCTCCTTTATTTTTAGTGGTATTTATTAGCTATTAATATTGTATTATAAATATTCAGTGTAAGACTGGTTCAACTCCCACTGACATATCTCTATATTTTCTCTATCCTTTCTGCTTGCTGATTTTTTGGCTGCGTTTAAACTTTTAGCTACATTTCGAACAAATTGCTCTTTATTTTCCAAACCTGTTAATGTTGGTGGGATATTACAGATATCACTTGATAAGGAAGGTTTGCGTTTGTTTGCCAGTGTTAGAACTTCAACAGGATTATTAATCAGGGCAAAAGATAAGGAATTAAAAATCTGTTTGGAAAAGTCTTGATGTATGTTGGGAGTTAATTCAAAAGCGATTTTTACCCATTCAGGATTTCCGGTCGTAATATAATGAGCGATTTCATTCCTTTTACCTTGCTCACCTATTTCAGCAACGATGGAATTCACTCCCCTCTCTTTTACTTGCTGTCTGATTTCTGTAGGAGCGGATAAACCAGCGACCGAAGGGGAGCTAATTAAGAGTATGAAAGAGAGCAGAGGTATTTTAGTTAGTAAACGCATTTAGTTCTCGGGGCTACTATTATGTAATTAATTTTAAATTGTTTATTATTTAATTAGTTTACTTGAAAGAGCAGACTTCAAATCTGTAATTTACGTATAAATCATCATCTTATTTCATTAATCCCTCATATCTTCTTTATATCCTGGAACCATATGCTGAAATCTTTCTTTAAAAAGAAATCAAACCTATTTTTAAGATTAACCAAGATATTAAATTCAAATATTTACTTTTGGGATATAAGAATAGTCGCATAACATAAAAAAATACAATGATCATGGTAGTAAAAGGGAAATCATCACTATCTCCATAGGAGGTGGTGGTTTTAGAGCACAATTTTCTGTACACACAAAAAATGTACCAGATGAATCAAAAAAGATCAATAAATTGATCGGTATTAACGATCAATTATTTATATATTGATAGAATTAATCAATCAAATGAAAATGATCACTAAATCCAACAAGAGGTGGTTTTAGGATGACAACAAAAAAGAAGTGAGAGTCTATTTTGTGAGATTTTCTCCGATCAAAAGACCGGAGAAAAATTTAGGATAAAATGAAATTAAACCCCAAGGTAATCAAGAATGCCGGAGGCGGCTCCCCTGCCTTCAGCAATGGCAGTGACGACTAAATCAGAACCTCTGACAGCATCTCCACCAGCAAAAATTTTAGGGTTGCTGGTTTGGAAAGGAAAATCACTGGATTCGGGAGCGATAATACGCCCTTGTTGATCAAGGTTGACCTGATATTCATCCAGCCATTGCATCGTATGTGGTTTGAAACCAAACGCCATAATCACAGCATCAGCTTCAATGATAAACTCTGAATCTGGAATGATTTCAGCCTGGCGTCGGCCTTTTTCATCCATTGCACCTAATTGTGTTTTAGCTACTTTGACACCTCGAACATGGCCTTTATCATTGACTTCAATGCTGACTGGTTGGAGGTTGAATTGGAATTCAGCACTTTCTTCCCGGGCATTTTTCACTTCACGGCGAGAACCCGGCATATTGTCTTCATCCCGCCGATAGGCACAGATCACATCGGTTGCACCCTGACGAACAGAAGTACGTACGCAGTCCATTGCTGTGTCACCACCACCCAGAACCAAAACCCGCTTATCTTTCATATCAATATAGGGTTGTTCCGGTAATTCTTCATAGCCCATTAAATGACGGGTATTGGCAATTAGAAAAGGCAGAGCATCATATACCCCGCCGGCATTTTCATTTTCCAGGCCACCATGTATGGACTGATAAGTTCCAACGCCCAAAAAGACGGCATCAAATTGCTTTGTGAGTTCAGCAAGTGTGACATCTTTCCCTATCTCTGTATTCAGACAGAATTTGATACCCATTTCGGTAAAAATTTCTCTGCGTCGGCTCATGACTTCTTTTTCCAGTTTAAACGCAGGAATACCAAATGTGAGCAATCCGCCGATTTCAGGATGTCGATCGTAAACGACAACCTGTACACCATTGCGTGTCAGAACATCAGCACATGCCAATCCAGCAGGACCTGCTCCAACGACGGCGACTCGTTTGTCTGTCGTGTTCACGTGTGACATATCGGGTTTCCAACCCATCGCAATAGCAGTATCGTTAATATAACGTTCAATATTACCGATAGTGACGGCACCAAAGTCGTCATTCAGTGTACAGGCACCTTCACAAAGACGATCCTGTGGACAAACCCGCCCGCAAACTTCCGGCAGGCTATTTGTTTGATGGGATAGCTCTGCTGCTTCAATAATGCGGCCTTCATTGGCTAATTTTAGCCAGTTCGGGATGTAGTTGTGTACCGGACACTTCCACTCACAATACGGATTTCCACATGCGAGGCAGCGATCTGCTTGCGCCTGTGCCTGAATTTCAGAAAAAGGCTCATAAATTTCCACAAATTCTATTTTTCTAATTTTCAACGCTTTTTTTGGGGGATCGACACGCTGTAGATCGATAAATTGATAAACATTTTGACTCATTCTTAACTCCTACTGCGCCTGAATCCGCAATTCTGCGGAGGAGCGGCTGCGGTGCCCCAACAGTGCACTGACATCACTGGACTTAGGTTTAACCAGTGCGAATTTATTGACCCATTGTGACCAGTTTTCCAGAATACTTTCACCGTGCTGTGAGCCGGTCAGTCGAACATGTTCGGTGATTAATCCGCGTAGGTGTTCTTTATGAATGGAGAGAGTATCAATTGAGAGGACTTCGACTAATTCAGAGTTAACCCGTTTGCGGAAAGCATCCGATTCATCGAGAACGTACGCGAATCCTCCTGTCATACCTGCACCAAAGTTGACCCCTGTGTTACCCAGAACACAGACTATTCCACCAGTCATATATTCACAGCCATTATCTCCGATACCCTCAACCACGGTGATGGCACCTGAATTTCTTACTGCAAAGCGTTCACCAGCACATCCGGCGGCAAATAATTTTCCGCCAGTTGCACCATAAAGGCAGGTATTGCCAATAATCGTTGCTTCGTGACTTTTAAATGCAGAACCTACCGGAGGCAAAATAACAATCTGTCCACCTGCCATGCCCTTGCCGACGTAATCATTGGCATCACCGGTTAATGTTAATTCAACTCCGCCTGCGTTCCAGACCCCAAAACTTTGTCCGGCTGTTCCTGTAAAATGTAACTTTATTGGGTTACCCGACAGTCCCTGATCACCATGTATTGCGGCAATCGCGCCAGACAGTGATGCCCCGACAGAGCGGTCAGTATTCTGGATATCAAAATAGAATTTTTTACTCTGCGCCTTTTTTACAAAAGACAGGGCCTGATTGATAATAGCTTTATTGAGCACGCCCTGATCAAAGGAAGGGTTATCTTCAGTGCAATACTGGGCTTTGCCTTCATGGGGCTGTGCTGTTTCCAGTAAAGGTTCAAGATTGAGTTTGCTTTGTTTGGCAGAGATACCTTCCAGTATTTCAAGCAAATCTGTGCGGCCAATCAAATCTGTTAATTTGCGCATTCCCAGTTGAGCCAGAATTTCACGCGTTTCCTGTGCGATAAAGCGGAAATAATGAATTACTCGTTCAGGCAGCCCGTGATAATGAGACTGACGCAATTTCTCATCTTGTGTTGCTACTCCGGTTGCACAGTTATTGAGATGACAAATTCTCAGGTACTTACAGCCGAGCGCAACCATTGGTCCCGTACCAAAACCAAAACTTTCTGCACCTAAAATAGCGGCTTTGATAATGTCCACACCTGTTTTTAACCCGCCGTCAACCTGAAGACGAATTTTATGGCGTAGGCCATTAGCGACCAGCGCTTGCTGAGTTTCTACTAAGCCCAGTTCCCACGGACAACCGGCATATTTCACAGAGGACAGAGGGCTTGCCCCTGTTCCTCCGTCATAGCCAGCGATGGTGATTAAATCGGCATAGGCTTTTGCTACTCCGGTAGCGATGGTTCCTACACCCGGCTCTGAAACCAATTTCACAGAAATCAGGGCATTGGGATTGACCTGTTTCAGATCAAAAATTAATTGGGCCAAATCTTCGATAGAATAAATATCGTGATGCGGTGGTGGCGAAATCAATGTCACACCGGGAATCGAATAACGTAGTCTGGCGATGTAAGGTGTTACCTTATCTCCCGGTAATTGTCCGCCTTCACCGGGTTTTGCTCCCTGGGCAACTTTAATTTGAATGACATCGGCACTGCTTAAATAAGCGGGAGTGACACCAAAACGCCCAGAGGCAACTTGCTTAATCCGGGAAACTTTTTTCGTACCATAGCGAGCAGGATCTTCTCCACCTTCGCCGGAATTGGAGAAACCACCCAGTGTATTCATTGCTTCAGCCAGTGCTTCATGTGCTTCAGGGCTTAGCGCACCAATTGACATCGCTGCGGTATCAAAACGTTTGAACAGTGCTTCGGCGGGTTCGACTTCTTCAATGGGAATCGGATCTCCTTTTGGCGCGATTGCCAGCAGATCGCGTAATGTTGTGATAGGGCGGCCGTTGACCAATTGTGAGTACTTCTGGTAATCACTGTACTTGCCGCTATGAACGGCTGCTTGTAATGTACTCACGACATCAGGGTTATAAGCGTGATATTCCCCATTGTGGACATATTTCAGTAATCCACCTTGATCGATCGTATGGCGGTGCAGCCACGCCCGTCTGGAAAGGTTACGCAAATCTTGTTCAAAATCGTTGAAATCAGCCCCTTCAATCCGGCTGACAACCCCATTGAAGCAGAGATCTGTTATTTCAGAATGTAAGCCGACGGCCTCAAACAACTTAGAACAGCGATAGGACGAAATCGTGGAGATGCCCATTTTGGACATAATCTTATATAACCCTTTATTGATACCATTGCGATAATTCAGCATCACACGGGCATATGGGGTATTGATTGTGCCATCATCGACCATTTTGCCCAATGATTCATACGCCAAATAAGGGTAAACAGCGGTAGCACCAAAGCCAAGCAATACCGCAAAATGGTGTGGATCGCGGGCACTGGCAGTTTCGACTATCAGGTTGGCATCACAACGCAAACTTTTTTCCACTAAACAGTGCTGGATGGCACCAACTGCCATTGGGGCAGGGATCGGTAATCTTTCTGGAGAAATATTACGGTCGGATAAGACCAGCAATACTGCACCATTACGGACACGTTTTTCTGCTTGTTCGCACAGGGTTGAAACTGCGGTCTTGAGATTAGTTTCTTGTGGGTTAAACGTTAAGTCCAATGTTTCTGCGCGATAATAAGAGCTTTGCTGTGTTGTCAGTTGCACAAAATCAGGATAGAGCAGTACCGGGGATGCGAAACTCAGGCGGTGGGCCTGTCCTTCAGCTTCACAAAAGACATTCATCTCCCGGCCTATGCGGGTGGACAGCGACATAACATGTGCTTCACGCAGCGGATCGATGGGAGGATTGGTCACTTGAGCAAATTGCTGGCGGAAATAGTCATAGATTATGCGTGGGCGGCTGGAAAGTACGGCAAATGGTGTATCATCCCCCATTGAACCTGTTGCTTCCTGGCCATTCTCGCCGAGTACGCGGATGATTTGATCCAGTTCTTCATTACTGTAGGCAAACTGTTTGTGATAGGTTGCCAACATGCGATCATCCAAATCCCGGGTGCCAACTTGTTCTTCTGGTAATTTCTCGAAAGGAATCAGGTGCCTGACATTCTTTTCCAGCCACTCTTTATAAGGATGGCGGCTTTTCAAATCGTTATCGGTTTCGGCAGAATGAAGAATTCGGCCTTTCCGGGTATCGATTACCATTAATTCACCTGGACCGATACGTCCTTTTTCTACGACTTCATCGGGTTGGTACTCCCAGATCCCGACTTCTGAAGCACAGGTGATCAGTTTATCCTTCGTAATGACATAACGTGCCGGCCGTAAACCGTTGCGGTCGAGATTACAGGCTGCATAGCGCCCATCAGAAATAACGATACCCGCCGGACCATCCCACGGCTCCATATGCATGGAATTAAAATCGAAGAAAGCCCGCAGATCGTCATCCATATCCGGGTTATTCTGCCATGCAGGAGGAACCAGTAAGCGCATTGCGCGGATCAAATCCATACCGCCGTTGAGAAATAGTTCCAGCATATTATCCAGTGAACTGGAGTCTGACCCCGTTTCGTTGACAAAAGGAGCCGCAGTGTGTAAGTCAGGGATCAAAGGCGTGCGGAATTTATAGGCTCTCGCTTTGGCCCATTCGCGATTTCCGGTGATTGTGTTGATTTCACCATTATGAGCCAGATAACGAAACGGCTGTGCTAATGGCCAGCGAGGGACGGTATTCGTTGAAAACCGCTGATGGAACAGGCAGATCGCTGACTCCATGCGTAAATCTGCCAAATCCGAGTAGAAGCGAGGCAGATCAGCCGCCATACATAGCCCTTTGTAAATCGTGACCAGATTGGAGAGGCTGCAAATATAAAAATCGTCATCGGTAATACGTTTCTCTATACGGCGACGGGCAATGAATAGACGACGTTCTAAATCCTGTGATCGCCATCCGGCAGGGGCATTAACAAAAATTTGTTCAATGCGGGGAAGGCTTGACAGTGCGATGTTGCCTAAGATATCGCGATTTATAGGGACTTCTCGCCATCCGGCAATGGACAGCGTTTCATTTTCTAATTCTTGTTCGATAATATCGCGGCATGATTGGGCTATCTGGCTATCCTGGCTCAAAAACAACATACCGACAGCGTAGTTTTTTGCCAGTCGCCATGATTGTTCATTGGCAATCATCTGGAAAAACCGGTCAGGTTTTTGCATTAATAAGCCGCAGCCGTCACCTGTTTTTCCATCTGCCAGAATTGCTCCCCGATGTTGCATCCTGGCAAGTGCATGTATTGCTGTGCGCACAACCTTGTGGCTTGGTTCTCCTTCAATATGTGCGATTAATCCGAAGCCACAGTTATCTTTTTCCTGTAATTTGTCATACAACATGGTAAAGCTCCCAAGTTCTGTCCGACTCTTACATCACTCACGAGATGATATAGATTATTATTGCTACAGGCGTCTGAATTGCGCCCTCAGTCAAATACCATTTGTTAGGTTTTGTTTTATCGGTAATAACTATTTGTCAGTCATAACCGTTAATAAAAACAGCAGAGCGAAATGATATTGTGTTTTTGTATAAGGTCACTGCATAAATATGAGTTGGAGAAATAACCAACCGGTAATTTTCAGTGAATTCCCAACTTAGCGAGAAAAATAAAACAGGTCAAATAATGCCAGATCATGTTTTATGTCATTGAAAAATACATATCATTTTGAATTAAAATAAAAATATGGTTATTGCCTTATTATGTGACTCAGATCATGACTTAGAGATGATGTGAGTTATATCACTAATTTATCCATAGTATGTATTTTAAATATGCTTATAAAATGACTTTTTTTAGATTATTAATCTTTATTTATGAATTTTATTGGCATGTTATTGTGTATTTTGTGTTCGTTAAGAGTAAATGATTGATTGATTTTTATTCTTTTATAAGTAACTAAAATCGGGTTTGATTAAATATTCTGTTTTTTTGATTTTTTATTCTTTTAAGGGGATTAAGAGCAATATCCCTTAACGAAGTTGGGCTTTATTTAAGTTATGATTCAATCTGGTGATTTTACTTGGAGTTGTTATGAAGCTGATCAGGGGGCTTGCCCAATATTACGTTGATTTAATGATGAAACTGGGATTAGTACGCTTTTCGTTACTACTGGCATCTGTTCTGGTGATTTTGGCAATGGCGATGCAAATGGCAGTGACATTTGTCTTGCATGGGGAAGTACAACGTATCGATTTAATCCGTTCCATCTTTTTTGGTTTATTAATTACGCCGTGGGCGGTTTATTTTCTCTCTATTGTCGTGGAGCAACTTGAAGAGTCCCGTCAACGCTTATCCAGTTTGGTGGCAAAACTGGAGGAAATGCGTCAACGTGATGCAATATTGAATCAGCAGCTAAAAAACAATATTACTCAATTAAATCAAGAAATCAGCGAAAGGGAAAAAGCAGAACAAGCGCATTTGGTATTGCTGGACAAATTGAAATTAGAAATGGAGTACCGTGAAAAAACACAGATTGAACTTGAACAGCAATCGGTTCTGTTGCGTTCATTCCTTGATGCTTCACCTGATCTAGTTTATTACCGCAATGAAGATAATGAGTTTTCTGGCTGTAATCGAGCGATGGAACTGCTGACAGGCAAAAGCGAAAAACAACTGATTGGTCTGACACCGATAGACGTTTACGACAAGGAAATTGCCAGCAAGGTGATGGAAACGGATGAAAAAGTTTTTCGTCATAACGTCTCGCTGACTTATGAACAATGGTTGGTTTATCCCGATGGACGCAAGGCCTGTTTTGAGCTGAGAAAAGTTCCTTTTTATGATCGTATCGGTAGACGTCATGGTCTGATGGGATTTGGACGCGATATAACGGAGCGTAAACGTTATCAGGACGCGTTAGAGAACGCCAGCAGGGATAAGACTACCTTTATTTCTACGATTAGCCATGAGCTTCGTACGCCTTTAAATGGCATTGTCGGCTTAAGCCGTATCCTGATGGATACGAATCTGACATCTGAACAATGCAACTATCTGAAAACAATTCACGTCAGTGCGATAACTTTGGGTAATATCTTTAATGATATTATTGAGTTAGATAAAATTGAGCGCCGTAAGATCCAACTTGACACTCAGCCGATTGATTTTACTGGTTTTATGGCTGATTTGGAGAATTTATCTGGATTGTTGGCACAACCGAAAGGAATTCGGTTTGTTTTAGAACCAGAATTGCCATTACCCACTAAGGTATTGGCTGATGGTACTCGCTTGCGCCAAATTCTGTGGAATTTAATTGGCAATGCTGTGAAATTTACTCAGAAAGGTGAAATCAGAGTGCGTATCTGGTGTGAAAAAGAAGATCGCCTGCTGTTTGAAGTCACTGATTCCGGTATTGGTATTCCCTCTGATGAGCTAGAAAAAATCTTCGCCATGTATTATCAGGTGAGAGACAGTGCTGGCGGCCGTCCGGCTACGGGGACAGGGATCGGTCTTGCTGTATCCAAACGGCTTGCACAAGCTATGGACGGTGATATTACGGTTAAGAGTACAGTAGGTGAGGGATCTTGTTTTACCTTGTCTGTGATTGCCCCTGCGATTGATGAAAATGCTGTAGGAGAGGAAGACGAAGATTCACTGCCGTTACCCGCGCTGAATATCCTGTTGGTTGAGGATATTGAGCTGAATGTCATTGTTGCCCGTTCTGTCCTGGAGAAACTCGGTAATAGTGTAGATGTCGCCATGAATGGCCGTGATGCTCTGGAAATGTTTGATCCCGATGAGTATGACTTGGTGCTGCTTGATATCCAATTACCGGATATGACTGGATGGGATATTGCTCGTGAATTGCATAAACGTTACCAGAATCACACTCTCCCTCCTCTGATCGCTCTGACTGCCAATGTTTTGAAAGATAAAAAAGAATATCTTGAGGCAGGCATGGATGAAGTTCTCAATAAACCTCTTTCTGTTAAAGAACTGACTGCCGTAATGGAAAAATTCTGGGGTAAACCGGCTGAATCTGAACCGTTGTTACCGGAGACAATGACCTTGAAAAAGGGTGAAGAACTCATTGATGAACTACTTGATTTAGAAATGCTCAATCAGTATATCGACTTGGTCGGTCCGAAGATGATAGCTGATAATTTGACCATCTTTGAAAATATGATGCCGAACTACCTTGCCTTACTGGAATCGAATATGACAGCAAAGGATCAAAAAGGAATTACGGAAGAGGCTCATAAAATCAAGGGGGCTGTCGGTTCTGTCGGATTACGTCATTTACAACAATTAGCACAGCAGATCCAGTCACCAGATTTACCAGCGTGGTGGGATAACGTGCAGGAGTGGGTAGATGAGCTGAGTCAGGAATGGAAACATGATACAGAAACATTGAGAAACTGGCTGGCGGCCGCTACAAAAAAATAACCCCAACCGAAGTTGGGGTGCGCGAATACTGCGCCAACACCAGGGAAACTTGTTTGCCCGCTTATCTAAGATTTATTTTAGGCGCGAGCAATTAAAGAATTCTTCCACACAGAATACAAGTACCAACATAGCAAAGATAAGATTTTTTGTTACAAGATTCATTAAAATCTGTGATGAAGATTGGTGTTTAACCCTCTAAGGGGTTAAGCATTAATCTACTACAAATGGAGAGAAATATGAAATCTGTTGCAGTTATATTAAGTGGATGTGGGGTCTATGACGGTAGTGAAATCCACGAATCCGTTTTAACTATGCTCTCTTTGAGCCGTTTGGGCGCTGAAGTGACTTTTTTTTCGCCTGATGAATCACAACATCATGTAATTAATCATCTTAATGGAGAAGAAAAACAAGAAATCCGTCACATAATGGAAGAATCAGCCCGTATAACAAGAGGTAATATTCAGCCATTATCTGAAGTTGATGTTAATACTTTGGATGCATTGATTGTTCCCGGCGGTTTTGGTGTGGCTAAAAATTTATGTAATTTCGCATTTAAAGGATCTGACTGTGAAATAAATAAAGAATTTTTAAGAATTGTGCAAAATATGCACCAAAAAGGTAAGCCAATGGGTTTTATGTGTATTGCCCCCGTTATGGTTCCCAAAATATTAGATAAACCGATAAAAGTCACTATAGGTAATGATCCCGAAACGGTAGCACAGATAGAAAAAATGGGAGGGATTCATATAGCGTGTCCGGTTGATGACATTGTTGTTGATTTTGAAAATAAAATTGTCACAACGCCAGCTTATATGCTTGCTCAATCTTTATCTGAGGCTGAAATTGGGATAGACAAATTGGTCAGAAAAATATTGGAAATGATTGAGTAATAGGATGAGAAATCCTTTTTCAATATTATGGCACTGGTTGAAAAAAATTGTGGGCATGATCACTCTTTTGTGGTTTGTTGCTGTAATCACATTTTCATTTCTGCCGGTGCCGTTTTCTATGGTGATGCTGGAAAAACAAATCAGTGCGTTAGTGTCAATTAATTTATCTTATGTTTCTCGCTCAACTTGGGTAGATCAAGATCAAATTTCACCTTATATGGCATTAGCCGTGATTGCTGCCGAGGATCAACGGTTTCCGGAACACTGGGGATTTGATTTTCCAGCGATAGTAATGGCTGTGGAACATAACAAAAAGTATCGGAAGCGAATCCGTGGTGCTTCCACCATAACTCAGCAAACAGCTAAAAACCTCTTTCTGTGGGAAGGGCGTAGTTGGGTGAGAAAAGGGCTGGAGACGGGAATGACGGTTGTTCTGGAGCTACTGTGGACGAAGAAACGTATTTTAACAGTCTATCTCAATATTGCTGAATTTGGTGATGGTATTTTTGGTGTGGAAGAAGCTGCTCAACACTATTTCAGCAAACCAGCCAGTCGATTGACAGCCTCCGAAGCCGCTCTTTTGGCGGCAGTGTTACCTAATCCTCTCCGCTATAGGGTTGATATGCCTTCTACTTATGTCTTGCAACGTCAGCGATGGATTTTACGGCAAATGCAGTTATTAGGGGGACAGAATTACCTAAGATCAAATAAATTGAGCAAATAATTTGAAATGCAGTGCTCAGGAAGCAGTAGAAAAACCCAAACAAAGCAGCTCTTTTTGTGCCGCTTTGTTTGGAATAGTTTGTTTGACAGAGCTTGTTGGAAAAAATTAACTGTGATGTTTTACTGTTGATACCGTGAGTTGTATCGTGCTAATCGCTATTTTTAATATCGAAATCTAATCAAGATAAATGAACGCGGTGGTTACACGTTTAACCCCGTCAGTTTCACTGGCAATCTTCGCAGCATCAGCCCCTTCCTGCCTGGTAACAATGCCGAATAAAAAGACCTCGCCATTTTCAGTCACAATTTTAATATTTGATGACTTCACCGCATCACTGGCCAGAATTTTCGAACGTACTTTCGTTGTCAACCAGGTATCTAAAGATGCAGTACTGAGTGTAACAGGATTGCCTTGTCTGATTTCGTTATAAACTACACTAACCCCTTCAACTTTTGATGCTATCTGCTTGGCCCGATCCGCTAGCTGCATATCTGGACTCTGGCCGGTTAATAGCACCTTACCCTCATAAACGGTCGTAACGATACGAGTCCGGGACTTAATTTGTGGGTCTTTGCTGATGTCATTACTGATACGAGCTTCTAAAGTGGTATCGTCAACTTGTTGCCCGACTGTACGGGGATCGGTGCCTGCTTTGGTTGCAATAGCAGCAGAGCCAACGATGGCAGCACCAATACATCCTTGTAATAACATTGCACTACAAAATACCAATAATAGAGAAAATAACCGCATTATTTGGCTCCTTAGTCATCCTGATGAGGGAATAACGTATTATCGATTAAGTCACACAGACAGTTAATTGTCAGCATGTGCACTTCCTGAATTCTGACACTGTGATGGGAAGGGATGCGGATTTCTACATCTTGTGGCCCCAACAACCCTGCCAGTTCACCGCCATCAAAACCCGTCAATGCAACAATAGTCATATCACGGGTAACAGCGGCTTCTACTGCTTTGATAATCGCCCGGCTGTTTCCATGTGTAGAGATAGCCAGCAGAACATCTCCGGTCTGCCCCAGTGCTCTGACTTGTTTAGCGTAGATTTCTTCTGGCTGTTTACTGCCAGCAATAGCAGTAATTACCACATTATCAGCATTCAGCGACAACGCTGGCAGACTTGGTCGCTCTGTCTCAAATCGGTTTATCATACTGGCTGCAAAACGTTGTGCTGTTGCGGCTGAGCCGCCATTACCACAGCACAGGATCTTGTTGCCATTCAGCAGTGACTGAACCATCATCATTGCGGCGCGGGATATCGCGTCGGGTAATGCTTCTGCTGCTGCGATTTGTGTTTGAATACTTTCGGTAAAGCAGACTTTAATTCTATCCAGCACGTTATGACCTATATATTTCTATTTTATTGATCGAGTAAATTCAGAACCTATCAGATAGGTTTTCATTTAAATTAAAAGCATCTTTCAGCCATTCAAATTTTTGACCGGTAATTGCACAGACATCAAAGCGGCAAGCCGCAGTCTCAAAACATTCATCACGCTGGTAAAGCCAGAACGAGGCGGTGCGCAATATCTTTCTGCGCTTGCTTCGGGTAATTGTAGCAACGGCATCGCCGTATTGTGCATTTTGGCGGAAACGAACTTCGACAAAGACCCATGTTTGTTTATCACGCATGACCAGATCAATTTCCCCGCCACGAATTTTCACATTCTCTGCGACAAAGACAAGACCTTGTTGCTGCAAAAACTGTTTAACTTGCTGTTCATAATGGCATCCCTGCGCATAGCGATTATTTTGGTTTTTTTTCATCCTGAAATTACCCGTCAAAAGGAAAAAATAATTTATTGTACCGGCTGTATAGCAATATTTTTGTTTATATTCTGAACAGAAGTATTGTCAATGGCAGAAATACTGTCTGAGGTACTGTTAATCGTGCTGTCAGTCGTGTCAGCGGGGTTATTTTCCGTCAGACGGCTTTCAACCTTAATACGTCCATTATTAAATTGCATCCACGGTAGCTGACGGGATATTGTACAACCCTCGGTGATGGAAAGCTCTCCGGATGCCCCATTCATATTGAACCCGATACCTTGTTGTAACTGAGTAAAATGATTGGCTAATGACCAGGCATCAATTCCCATCGCGTAAAGGCGCATAAGAGAATAATCATTACCAAATTTACTTGCAGCCTGTTTCATCAAGGGAATATTCGTTCCTGTTAATAATGGAACATCGCTGAATTGCATACCATCCATTTCCAGGCGAAAATCTGGCCCGGCATCTGCTTTATTGCTACGTGAATTGGCATAAAGCGCGGGTTTTTCACGAGAACTGATTGCCATATCAATCATTGGCTTGATCAGCGCTAATTCATCCGTTGTCGCAACGATGTAAACCGCATCAATTTGCTCACGTGAAGTGCTGGTAACAGCAACGGATAAGTTCTTATTAGCTTGTGGTTCGTCAATATCAGGAGTGGAAGTATTGACGGAAGAAGGACTGATAGCAATTGGTGTGCCGGATAAACGAATCCCAACACCACGGTTCATGGATTGTCTCATCTCTGTTGTTGTTCCGAAGGATTGTTGTAAGGCGTCGGAACCGCCTAATTTCTGCCATTCGGCTGCAAAGGCTTTTGCCACTCGATCACCCAATACCGTACGCGGTACTAACACTAGTGGATTATGTTTCTGTTGATGCCAGATATGCAGGGCGGCACTTTTAGCCTCATCTTCCGGTGACAGGGAGAAATAACAGATATTAGAATGAGCTTGCAATATGTCTGGTTTATTAAGCGCCAGAATATCTAATGATGTATTGAGCTGTGCCAATTGCTCAACCTGAGGTTTCAGCAATGGCCCGACTACCAGAGTAACCCCATCCTGTTCAGCTTGTGCCAACAGATTAGCCAGAGGCTGGCTGCTGGTATCATAGATTTTCACAGGATGATCATTGACAGGAACCGGGCTGATCGTAAATTGTGCTGCTGTACTGGTATTAACGGAACTAATATTGGCAGAATCAGTTGCATTCACAGGTAGTTCGGGTTGTGGTAAGCCTTTTTGTGCATCAAGGAAGCCTTGGCGGATCGCCTCACCAAACGCTTTTGCCTGACCACTCAGAGGCAGAAACAGCCCTATGCTGGCCTGACGATCTGTGGGGATAAACAGCATTTGTTGCAGGGCAGCAGGTAAACTCCGAGCAGCGGGGTTATCCGGATAGCGAATTTGCCAGTCACGAATAGCAGAACGTAGTTTATCCTGATCCTGCTTATTGGTTTGATAAGCATTGAGCAGATCTAACCATCCTTGAAGCGTATATTCATTGGCATTAATTACCAGTTCGCTCAGTTGTTGTGAAGTCAGATGCGTCAATACCTGCCATGTATCATCAATGTTTTTCTGATGTGCAGCTTCATTTACTGCATGTGGTTCCAGTGCAATATAAGCACGGATGACAGCCAGAGAAGGCTGGTTATCAGCAGTATCAATAATCGCTTGATAGTGGTTAATCTCTGCGCTGATCTTGTCTTTTGGCTCAGAAGGTGGTTGCCCTTGCGGTTTAGGCATGGTACACCCTGCAATAATCATAGTCGTCAGCAGTGCTGAGCAGACTAAACCAGTTTTGAAACGCACAAAAATTGAGGGAAGCATACTGTATCCAGTGATGTTTTTTTCAAAGATGCTCAATTTTAAATCGGTCATTCGGATGAAACAATGAATCAACCCAATCGAGCAGTGGTTACGACATCTACGCTGTATGTTGTACCAACCCCTATTGGAAATCTGGGGGATATCACTCAGCGTGCACTTGAAGTTCTTAAACATGTCGATCTGATTGCAGCCGAAGATACGCGACACACTGGCTTATTGCTTCAGCATTTTGCCATTAATGCGCGCATGTTCGCACTTCATGATCATAATGAACAGCAGAAAGCAGATCAATTAATTGCGAAATTGCAGCAAGGTCTGAGTATTGCTCTTGTCTCTGATGCCGGAACACCGTTGATCAATGATCCGGGGTATCACGTTGTCCGTCGTTGCCGTGAAGCTGGTATTAATGTTGTCCCATTGCCAGGGCCTTGTGCAGCAATTACGGCATTATCTGCCGCAGGGCTGCCTTCCGATCGTTTTTGTTACGAAGGTTTTTTGCCGGCAAAAAGTAAAGGGCGCCGGGATGTATTACGCGATTTGGCGCAGGAGCCGCGGACATTGATCTTCTATGAGTCCACACATCGCTTGTTGGACAGTTTAGAAGATATTGTCACAGTGTGGGGCGCAAATCGTTATGTGGTATTAGCACGGGAGCTGACAAAAACATGGGAATCTATTCAGGGAATGCCTGCTGGAGAGTTACTGGCATGGATCAGAGAAGATGAAACCCGCCGGCGGGGAGAAATGGTGCTGATTGTTGAAGGATATCGCAAACCAGCAGATGATAGTCTCTCCCCAGAAGCCTTGCGAACACTGGCATTACTACAAAAAGAGCTTCCGCTGAAAAAAGCTGCGGCACTGGCGGCAGACATTCATGGCGTAAAGAAAAATGCTTTATACCGTTATGCTCTTGAGCAAACCGAAGAAAGTACATGAAAGTAGCGGGAACATGAAAACCCCTATACATCAGGTGATAAACCCCTTATAATTCGCGCCGGAGTTGGCTAGACAGTCGCTGCTTTACTGTTTCTTTCGGGAGTCTCTTTCGGAAGTAAAGGAGTAAAGGGGAGGAAAGTCCGGGCTCCACAGGGCAGGGTGCCAGATAACGTCTGGGAGGTGAAAGCCTACGACCAGTGCAACAGAGAGCAAACCGCCGATGGCTCAGCTTTGTAAGAAGCTGAGATCAGGTAAGGGTGAAAGGGTGCGGTAAGAGCGCACCGCGCGGCTGGTAACAGTTCGTGGCACGGTAAACTCCACCCGGAGCAAGACCAAATAGAGGTTCACATGGTACGGCCCGTATCGAACCCGGGTAGGTTGCTTGAGCCAGCGCGTAAGTTCTGGCCTAGATGAATGATTGTCCACGACAGAACCCGGCTTATCGGCCGACTCCACAGATTCAGCCCTATAGAGCCTCTGCTTTATAGGGCTTATTCATTTTAGACTGATACTCAGGCAGAGATATTAGCTCCCCAAATCGATTAGCAAGCCCTGAAATGAAGAGATTGCCCGCAGGCGCAGTTGTGGCTCGTCTTGAATAAATATCCCATCCCCACATTTGATACTCACATTAAACTGGTCGCTGGTATGGCTCTGAGCATGGATCTCAACGTTACCATTGATAGATTGCAGATAAGCCTGTCCCCCTTGCAGAGGTATTGTCTGGGTGCCATTAGCTTGAAGCATAAGAAAGCTTATCCAGGTTGATTGGCGCAGGGACATACTGTTTTTTTCGGCTGTGGGCGAGGCCAACAGAGTCAAGGGTTGATCAGATAACATTCTACGCTGCACGGATTGTGGTGCCTGATGTGGATTGGCATTAAGCCAGAGTTGCAGGCGGTTCAGCGGTACTTTATTACTGATATTGTGCTCACTGTAGCGCAGATCCTGACGGGTAGAGAATAGCAGGCACTCTCCTTGACGGGCCTGAGTATAGTTTCCGGCACTGTCACGGTATTCGGCTGCTCCTTGCAGGATAATATTCAGGATATCGACATGGGGATAAGCCTTTGGCTTGAATTCTGCTTTTGGGGCAAGGCTCTCCTGATTAAGTACCCGAAGTGCGCCATAGTTCAAAAAATTTGGGTCAAAATAGTGGCCGAATGAAAAAGTATAACGGGCTTTTAACCAACCATAATCGGCTTTCCCGCATTGATTTGCTGTTCTGGTTATTATCATGACAACTATCTCTTTACCATACGTCTGCTTGCCATATATTTATTTGTTATAGACCTATTGCACTTGATCTTAATTCTCTGGACGTTGAAATGTTAGCCAGTTAATCTGTTCTCTATATTCAAATTTACTGATTGAGAGCTATATAGGTAAAGAGCATGGGGAAAGAACGAGCGCTTACACTGGAATCTTTACGGGTGATGGATGCGATAGATCGGAGAGGAAGTTTTGCCGCAGCAGCGGATGAATTGGGGCGGGTGCCTTCTGCATTAAGTTATACCATGCAGAAACTGGAAGAAGAGCTGGATGTGGTGTTGTTTGACCGCTCTGGGCATCGTACAAAGTTTACTAATGTCGGCAGAATGTTGCTTGATCGGGGCAGGCTATTACTTGAAGCGGCGGACAAACTTACGGCAGATGCACAAGCTCTTGCCCGTGGTTGGGAAACTCAACTGACCATTGTCTGTGAAGCGCTGTTTCCCGTTGAGTCATTATTTCCTCTTGTGGATAGGCTGGCAAATAAAGCGCATACTCAGCTTTCATTAATGACCGAAGTGTTGGCTGGCGCCTGGGAACGACTGGAAACGGGCCATGCAGATATTGTGATTGCACCAGATATTCATTTCAGGGCATCTGCGGAAACCAATTCACGAGCACTTTATTCCATAAAAAACGTCTATGTTGCCAGTGTGGAGCATCCTATTCATCTTGAACCAGAACCGTTATCTGATGCCACACGGGTTAAGTACCGTGGGATAGCCGTGGCTGATACAGCAAGGGAACGCCCGGTACTGACAATTCAACTTTTGGATAAACAACCACGCCTAACGGTTAGTTCACTGGAAGATAAACGACGGGCATTGTTGGCGGGGTTGGGAGTTGCAACAATGCCATATCCGATGGTGGAAAATGATATTGCAGAAGGGCGTCTGCGGGTTATTGGTTCGGAATATATCCATGAAACTAACATTATTATGGCATGGCGGCGTGACAGGATGGGGGAAGCTAAGACCTGGTGTCTGCGAGAAATCCCCAAATTATTTATGAAATAATGAATCAAAAAGCCTCTTACAGGTAAACAGGCAAGGGGCTTTTTTTGTAATAGCAGGCAATTACCAGTTCTTATTCAGTACACCGTCAATACTGAATTTGCCTGGCCCTATCATTGCCAGCATGAGATAACCCGCACCGATAGCGAAATTCTTCAGGAACATAGTCTGGTTCATGCCATCTGAAAAATCAGAGTGGAACAGAATTGCAGTCAGGATACAGAAAATAAAAGTAAACACTGCTGTAGTGCGGGTCAGCAGCCCTAACAACACGGCAATTCCGCCACCGAGTTCAAGTAAGATAGTGAGTGGCAGTAGAATTCCAGGAACTTTCATGGCTTCCATGAATTCTTGCGTTCCTGCGTAAGCACTGCCTAATTTTCCATAGCCTGCAATAATAAACAGGATTGACATTAAAATACGCGCTACTAATAAGCCACTATCTTCAAATTTTTTCATGAACATCTCCAGGTATGTGTTCTAAAAGCACAATTAGCTAATATTTTCTTGATGGAGAGTATTCTAAGGAGAGGTATTACGGGTTGATAGTAAGGAATATTAACAGTTTAGTACAATTTTTTTGAAAAAATAACCCAATTTACATAAAGGGATTTGAAGAAGGACAAAAGCAATAAAAATGATTAACGCCCGTTCAATATATTGCGTAGGATATTGGTGTGTGTCCAAATGCTAATCAGGCGACGTGACCAGTGATAAAGTTTTCGGGGATGACGAATGCCATAGAGCAGTAATATACCACTACCAATAGCAAAATAAGGTTTGAAAGAGAGTAGTGTCTGCCAACCATGATCGTAAGAGCGGGTGATGGTAAGACAATGCTGGCCATAAGCTGAGAGAGATTGTCTTTGCTGCTGAATTTCTTGTAATAATGCTTGTTTTTTCCGTTCTCGTTGCTGACGCCGTGATTTATTCATGGTCATTCTCCAACATCTTGCGATCTATCCTGAGTTGCTCACGAGTTGCATTGAGAAAAGTCAGCCGACGGGATTTCCTGATAGCCCAAATTGTGCCAAACACGGCGAGAAGTAGCAGAGTTCCTGCTGCAATGGCTATGACTGTAGTCTGGTAGGCCGGATCGACAGCCAGAAAGACCAACATTAACAGACATATTATACCAAGGGCCGCAAATAGCAGCGTGAACCCTACCAGCAACAATAATTGTACCAGTGTGGCTGCACTCTCTTCCAACTCAACGGCTGCAAGCTGAATACGAGTCTCAACCATACCGACAACCAGAGTTACCACTCGCCGTAAGGTATTAAATATTCCTTTTCCCGGACCTTGTGAATGGGATGATTGGGTCATTTCAGCGTCTTGCCAGTAATACGCCCAGTATGATACCCACGGCGGCACCGATACCTACACTAGTCCAGGGGTTGTCACGGACATAACTGTTTGCACAGCTTGCTATTTCTTTTGTCTGATCTGTCAGTTTATCACTGGCATCACTAAAAGCTGTGCGGGCATCCTTGACCATTTTTTCTGCTTTGCTGCGTAATTTTTCCAACTCAGCTTTGGACTTATCCTCGGAACTGTTTAGAACTTCTTCCAACGTATCCGCAAGGGATTGCAATTCAGCACGTAATTCTTCAGAGTTTTTCATCTGTGGCATGGAACTCTCCTCATATATACGGTGGATGAATTTCTAACATAGACGTTTTTATGCGGAGTTTAAAGTCTGAATGGTGAAAAATTGTCATCTAATATGGCAGATTAATCCTAAATGATTACCAAGAATAGCGGGAGAAAGCCCCTGTAACAAGTTACCTGCCGTAATGCTACAGGGCGATGTGGAAGTTAGAGTTATTAAATTTGGAATTATTGAATAGAGTTATTTGTGCGTTTCTTACGCCAGATGAACGTCAGGCTGCCAATTAAGCCAATGAGTAACAGAACTACGGGTAATAACACCAGAAAATTCATAAGGTATTGTTCGTACTGGCGGAACAAGGGGCTTTTACCAAGAGCATAACCCAGAGTCGTCAGGATAATTACCCACAAGAAACCACTTAACCAGTTGAACATCTGAAAACGTGCATTATTCAATCCTGCAAGACCTGCTAATGTAGGCAGCAATGTTCTGACAAACGCAAGAAAGCGACCAATTAGCAAGGCTGATAGCCCATGACGGTGGAACAGATTATGGGCGCGTTGATGATAATGCGAAGGAAGATGTGATAGCCAGCCCCGGACTAATTTGGTGTTACCAAGCCACCTTCCTTGAAGATAACCTACCCAACAACCGAGGCTTGCACCGGTAGTAAGGATGATTAACGTGGTGGGAAACGACATTGCATCTTGGGCTATCAGGACGCCAACCAATATGAGTAAGCTGTCACCTGGCAAAAATGCTGCGGGTAACACGCCATTTTCCAGAAACAGGATTGTGAAGAGCAGAAGGTAGATTGCCCATACCAATGACGGGTTAGCGAGTGTTTCATAATCTTGGTGCCAAAGTGCATAAATGAGGTCTGTTACAATTTCCATCAAATGTTCCTAAAACGCGGGTTAAGGATTACATCTTACTTTTATGGTGTGTTTATGGTGCATTTCTATTATATAGCAAGAAAATACAAAGCATTATATTAAGATTGTCAATAAAGTACCTTTAAATACCTTTCAGAAGGCATTAATAAGTGATAGTGACACTCTAACAAAATCATTAGTAGTGAAACAGAAAATTTTGGTGAGCAATTGAACATTAATAAGGGGGGAAATAAAATCACTCAGGTATATCAATTGATTAATTGTTTTATGAGATTTTCACAAAACCGCACTATTTACTTATTTACTCTTTCATCTGCCTGAATTCCTGATTTTTCCAGATACAAAATTCATCGTTTATCGGCCGATTGCGAAATTAATCCATCAATAATATTGGCGTTAATGTCGATCACAAGTATTGTACCCAAAACTAATCATTCATTTAACCATTTGAATTAAAATAAAAAATTTAGTTTTTTGTTTTTCTTTGCATTTCGCCAATATCTGATTAAACAGCGAATCTGTCGTTTTGATCACACAAATGTGACGATTTTGTTATCAATTGTTGAGCTGATTGTAGATTTTTATTAATTATTCTTTTTCGCTCTCTGTACTTTTCTATACTGGAAAAGCAAACATAAAAACAACAGGCTTATTAAGCCTAAATATCAAATGGATAGATTATGGAAAAACAACAAAAAGGCTTTGTGCAATATATTGTACGAGGAAGCCTCGTCACTCAAATTATTATTGGATTAGTTGCAGGGGTATTACTGGCCTGGGCAATGCCCTCTGCCGCGCAATCAGTCAGTCTATTGGGAACCCTTTTTGTTGGTGCTTTGAAAGCTGTCGCACCAGTCCTGGTGTGGGTTCTGGTAATGTCTTCTATTGCAAACCATAAAAAAGGTCAGAAAACCAATATCCGACCAATTCTGATTCTCTATATTGCCGGAACTTTTTTCTCAGCACTGGTCGCTGTTATCGGCAGCATACTGTTTCCATCAACATTAATTCTGGCGACTAATGATGCCCAGATGTCACCACTGGAAAATATTGTTGAAGTGCTCAGAGGAGTGTTGCTCAACGTCGTTGCTAACCCGATTGATGCGATATTGAAAGGTAATTATGTTGGTATTCTGGCATGGTCGATTGGTCTGGGTATCGCTTTACGCCATGCAAAGGAATCAACTAAATCAATGGTGCAGGATCTGGCCGAAGCCGTGACCCTAGTTGTTCGTGTTGTTATTCGTCTGGCTCCCCTTGGTATTTTCGGCTTGGTTGCCTCCACTATCGCCACAACAGGATTCGAAACGTTGTTTGGCTATGCACAACTGTTGGTTGTACTATTGGGTTGTATGATTGTTGTTGCACTGGTTGTTAACCCATTGATTGTTTATTGGAAAATACGCCGTAATCCTTATCCTTTAGTTTTTGCCTGCTTACGTGAAAGTGGCGTAACTGCATTCTTTACCCGTAGCTCGGCAGCTAATATTCCGGTTAACATGGCAATGTGCCGTCGTATGAATCTGGATGAGGATACTTATTCTATTTCAATTCCTTTGGGAGCAACGATTAATATGGGGGGAGCTGCTGTCACTATTACCGTATTGACGCTGGCAGCGGTAAATACCCTGGGCATAGCTATTGATATCCCAATGGCAATACTGTTAAGTGTAGTCTCAGCAATTGCAGCATGTGGCGCATCAGGTGTGGCGGGTGGATCACTCTTGTTGATCCCGTTGGCATGTAGCATGTTCGGTATCTCCAATGAGATTGCTATGCAGGTTGTAGCAGTAGGTTTGATTATTGGTGTATTGCAGGATTCGGCTGAAACGGGACTGAATTCCTCAACAGACGTACTTTTTACGGCTGCGGTGTGTCAGGCAGAAGAAGCAAGACAAACATCGGAACAGTTAGCAGAGCGTTAATTTGTATCAGTCGCAGAAATAAGACGGTGATAATGAACCGTTCGGTTGTTATCACCGTTCCCCTATTATTAGCCTTTTATTTTTTTACTAAATCTTAATTGCCAGTCGAGTTCCCTGATCAATTGCCCTGCGGGCATCCAATTCGGCGGCGACATCAGCTCCGCCAATCAAATATACGTTTTTACCCATTGCTTGCAAAGGTTGGTAAAGCTCTTTTAATGGCTCCTGACCTGCACAAATAATTACGTTATCCACCTCAAGACATTGTTGCTCACCATCGCGCAGGATATGCAGCCCTTGATCATCAACTTTCAAGTATTGCACACTGTTTAACATAGTGACCCCCCGCATCAGTAAGCTGGCCCGATGAACCCAACCGGTAGTTTTACCTAAACCTTCCCCGACTTTGGCATCCTTGCGCTGCAATAGATAGATTTTTCGTGGTGAGCGTTCCATGTGTGCACCCTTTGGCTGTAATCCACCACGATGGGAAAGCGTCTGGTCGATACCCCATACTTGACTGAATGCGTGGCTGCTCAGGCTGCTGCTCTGTCCGCTCTGGCTCAGATATTCCGCTGTATCAAAGCCAATACCGCCAGCACCAATAATGGCAACACATGGGCCAACATCACGTTTATGTTTTAATACATCCAGATAAGTCAGCACTTTTTCATGTTCAATACCATCAATATTCGGTGTCCGTGGCGTGATACCGGTGGCAATGACCACTTCTTCAAACGAAGCAAGCTGGTCTGCTGTTGCGGTATGATTCAGTTTTACTTCAACACCATTCAATGCCAATTGGCGCTCAAAGTAGCGCAGTGTTTCATGGAATTCTTCTTTGCCGGGAATTTGTTTGGCAATATTAAATTGCCCGCCAATTCTGTTTTCTCGTTCAAATAACGTGACATGGTGTCCGCGACTGGCGGCAGTAACAGCGAAGGATAAGCCAGCCGGTCCGGCACCAATCACTGCGATAGTTTTGGGTTGTTTCACCGGTTCGGCGATAAATTCTGTTTCATGGCAGGCTCGTGGGTTCACCAGACATGAAGTCAGTTTCCCGACAAATATTCTGTCCAGACACGCCTGATTACAGCCAATACAAGTGTTGATTTCATCTGCACGGTTCTGTTCAGCTTTTAAAATAAACTCAGCATCTGCCAGGAAAGGGCGAGCCATAGAAACCATATCTGCGCAGCCTTCACTAAGGATTTGTTCTGCAACATGGGGATCATTAATACGATTCGTTGTGATCAAGGGAATACTGACTTTCCCCATCAGCTTTTTGGTGACCCAACTAAATCCGGCTCTGGGCACCATTGTGGCGATTGTTGGAATACGGGCTTCATGCCAGCCGATACCGGTATTGATGATGGAAGCACCAGCTTGTTCAATCGCCAGTGCTAATTGTTCGACTTCCTGCCAACTGGAGCCATCTTCCACTAAATCCAGCATAGAAAGGCGATAGATAATAATGAAGCGTTTTCCGACAATAGCGCGTACTGCTTTGACAATATCCACGGCAAAGCGCATACGGTTTTCAAAACTTCCTCCCCATTTGTCCTGACGATGATTAGTACGGACAACCAGAAACTGATTGATGAGGTAGCCTTCTGAACCCATGATCTCAACGCCATCATAACCGGCCTGTTGTGCGAGCTGAGCGCAGTGAGCAAAATCCCTGATAGTTTGTTGGATATCCGCGTCGGACATTTCTTTAGGCATAAAGGGGTTGATCGGAGCCTGAATGGCTGAAGGAGCAACGAGGTTTTTCTGATAGCTATAACGCCCGGTATGCAAGATTTGCAGGGCAATCTTACCGCCAGCCTGATGTACTGAATCTGTAATGATCCTATGATGGGGCAAAGTATCTTCACTATTTAGAATGCTTGCTCCTGCTGCAACAACGCCTTGCGGATTGGGGGAGATACCACCTGTGACTATCAACGCTACACCACCAGCAGCCCGCTCTGCGTAGAATTGGGCCAATCGTTCGGCTCCATTAGGATGTTCTTCAAGCCCTGTGTGCATTGAGCCCATCAAGACACGGTTTTTTAAGGTAGTAAAGCCTAAATCCAGCGGGGTAAACAGATGAGGGTAATTGCTCATTACATTCTCCATCGAATAATTTGACGACTCACACACAGTATTATTGTTTTCAATATGACTTAGCTGTTAGCTAAGTGGTCGGATGAGATTGCTATCAAATTTAGAGGGTTCCAGCCCGATTGGAATCACTTTGTTAATTGATTGTGACAGATATCATGAAATCATCTATACCCAACAGATTTCAAGATATCGTCAACAAAGTAGTAATTTGAAAAACGAAGGTTATAGCAACAAAAAATATTTCGTTGTAACTTAATGGTTATTTAAGATAAGGACAGTAACACGATGCAAAACATAACCGAATGGATCACTCTGACTGGAAAGAATGTCACTTTAATACCTTTGACGCAGGAACGACATGATGAATTCGCGCGTGCCATTGAAGATGGACAATTACATCAATTGTGGTATACCAGTGTGCCAGCGCCGGATGGGGTAAAAGCAGAAATTGAGCGTCGTTTAGCTCTTCATGCGCAGGGAAAGATGTTGCCTTTTACCGTTATTGATAATCAAAGGAATGTAGCAATTGGAATGACGACTTATATGAATATCGATGCCAATCTTCCCAGACTGGAGATTGGCTCGACATGGTATGCAAAATCAGTTCAACGTACGCCTGTTAATACAGAGGCAAAATTCTTGTTACTGGAATATGCGTTTGAAAAAATGGATTGTGTTGCTGTGGAATTCAGAACTCACTTCCTGAATCACCAGAGTCGCAGGGCAATTGAGCGTTTAGGCGCAAAATTGGATGGTATTCTACGTTGCCATTCACGAACAAGGGATGGTTCAATGCGGGATACTTGCGTATATAGCATTCTTCGTAGCGAGTGGCCTGCCATAAAAAGCCATCTTATCTGGCTAATGGCGAAGCCCCGCTAAGCATCACATCAGGAACGACTTCCTAATGATGGCTAATTGGTGAGAGAAGCTTTGATATGGCTATCTAAATCATCCAGTAGTTGATAACGGCGACGGTATTCTGCGCGTTTCTTACTGGGGATTTCATCCAATGATTTTCTTTCGATATTGGATGGCAGATGGAAATCATTATTCTCTTTCCTGATGCCATTCAGAGACTCCCAAAAAGCATTATAATCCGCTACCATCAGGTGCTTTTTCTTATGCCAGTAGCGGATACTACGATAAATATGTGTTTCATTACTGACAGCTAAGATTTGTTCACAATTCGTATGTTCAGCAAAACGACAAATAGATTCAATCAATAAACGCTTAGGAAACAGGCCATAACACTCTTTAGTTGCATTACGGATAACATCCAGAGAATTATCCCTTTTGGCCGGGCCTTGTAAGACACCAATAAACAATGTTTGTTTGCCATTAATAGTTAATAAGGTGAATGCACATTTTGCCAAAGTGACATTTTTTTCTGTAGTCATATATAGCGCAAGTTCACCTTCTTTATTCAGGTTGTCTAAAGAATCTATATATACATTAAATGATTCATTTTTCCCCTGGATAGTGGCCAGTAAATAAGAATTAGTATTAAATATCTTATTAATAACAGTGGGTGTTATCTGTTGAAATAAAATTCTATAATGCTCACTAAGTGCACCGACAATCTGATTACGCTTGAAGTTAATACTCAGATATGGGCGATGTAATTTACAAGGTAAGCTAGGCTGTTTCTTTAAAATATCCAGATAAATTGGAGTATTAGCAATTCTGTCCAGTAGCTTAAGTGTAGAGATAGGCGTAAAAAGGCTGCGTAAAGCGAACTTTGCACGATAACTGGATGAGTCCCAATATACTCCGGGAGAAACACGCTGTCCGACAAGATCGGTAAACAGTTTCACGCCTGAATATGTTGTAGTTTTAGATTGTTGTAGATATTTCATTGATTGTAAAATCCAAAATAATAGACAGCGCATTATTTTACCATTTTTCTATTGGATATATCAAAACGTATTAAAAACAGATTAATTTAACTTTACTATGTTGATTTTCAGTTAAATTTTCATTTTTCTATTTTATCAGTATTACTTTGTTTTATTTTTTGTTCAATGAACATTGAATAAGTTAATTCGTTAGCCATAACTTTATGTTTTTATTTTTGTCATTATTTGCTAATGATATGTAGTGTTATATTTATACCAATCTAACTTGA
>NZ_CAWMEB010000450.1:0-44257 GCF_963866145.1 Xenorhabdus sp. NBAII XenSa04 | reverse complement strand
GAATTAACCGATATGCGCAAGCGCAACATATCAATATGTTGATGCAATACATTCCACACCTTTTGCAAAAGGGCTATATCAATCTGTTTTTCTATAAAAGCATACCAACCGAGATTGTGTATTGGACTATTTTCATAAAGTGCCTGTTCGTAAAACACATCTTCCTGAGAAGGGTGGAGGGGATATAAGTTCGGACGCAATGAATTCTCAGATATTCTCATAATAAATTATACGAATGTATTCCGTTTACAAGTTATTTGTAATTTATGGTGTAAATGAGTAGATTTAATTATTTGCCTGATCTTAATTAATTTATGTTTTAGCATTCATTTAATTAAGGGTGATATACATCTGATTTTATATCTTTCAATATTAAATTGTTATTTTTGTTTAATCGGTATTGGCATAATCTATCATAGTGTTATTACAGATAATCTCGCAATCTTTCAACACTCTCCTTAATGAAAAATAGTTAATATTTATTGGGTAATGATTGATTTTTTATTTTTGATATTTTCAAGTATACATCCTTATCACCTGC
The DNA here is from genome assembly GCF_963866145.1 of Xenorhabdus sp. NBAII XenSa04. NCBI lineage: Bacteria > Pseudomonadati > Pseudomonadota > Gammaproteobacteria > Enterobacterales > Morganellaceae > Xenorhabdus > Xenorhabdus sp. NBAII XenSa04. The sequence continues at coordinate 43,716 of NZ_CAWMEB010000450.1, read as the reverse complement.
CTTATTTTTTAGTTTATTTTCAGTAATATTATCATTGCTTTTATTTGTCACTTTATGGTCATAAAACCCTTTGCAGTGCAATAGTGATTCTCATTTGAGTTGATGTCTATATTATTTTTTGTTTATTATGGCCATTTTTTATGGTTTATAGAGGTAAGGTGGTATATTTAAAGCTATTTATAACCGTCTGTTGATGATTTGATTACTATACCAATCTAACTTCAAGATGCGTATGATTTCTCCCCGCGAAGCGGGGAGAAATCAGGTTTCATCTAGTGTTGTAAATTGCAATTTGAAGTTTAATGCGTATATATTGTTGTTTTTTATTTTTGATGAATAATTTTATTAAGTTATTTTGTTAGTAAGTTATTAATGATTTTTTAATATTATTTTTGTTGGTAGCCAAACAAAGTTTAAAACTTAGATAGAATTATTATTCTCCGATTTAAGAGAGTGAATGAATTATAAGTAATATATGAAGGTAAGATCATTTATTATATACCCGTTGTCTTTCAAGTTGCTTTTTGAAATCCATAGGGTATAAATTTTTATCTCGGCTTATATTTGTTTTTGCCGCATTGGTTTTTAATAATCAGATAATCGGCGGTATATTGCTTAAATTTAACCACGCTTTAAACTTTCACTCGGTGTTTCACCATAGCGTGCCTTATATTCTGCACTGAATCGTCCCATATGGGCGAACCCCCAACGCAGAGCGACTCCCGTGACATTGCTTGCTTCTCCTGCCAGTAGCTCTGTACGAACATGTTCCATGCGCAAGTCGCGTAAATACTGCATCGGGCTGATATCCAAAAATTCCCTGAAACCAGAATAGAGACTGCGAAGGCTGACTCCTGCCACTTGAGCAAGCTGCTCTACCGTAATAGGTTCATGGGCATGAGCCTGTAAATATTCCTGCACTTTTCGTACATGTCGTGGGCGAATGGAACAGCGACGATTCGTGGAGGAGCCGCTGTAATTATGCTGATGGGTGGACAGCAGGGTAACAGAAAGTAATTGCTCAATCTGACCAGTAATAAGTTTATATTGCAGAATATCAGGTAGTTGTGTCGTATATTCAAGCAGATAGAGCATCAGGCAGCGCCACGCCTGACAACGTTGCCATTCAAACCCCAGTTCAAATACCAGTGGTTGATCCAAAGGATGCCCCAATTGTCCAATAAGGGTTCTTTCCAGCAAAGTGCGGGAGATCCTGATCATAAACTGATCATTATCGGCACTCCAGCGCATGGAGGTATGCTGATCCGGGCTGAGGATGGAGGCCAGATTTGGTGTTGAATCAAGGTGCTGACCACCGCTTTCAATACAGGCACTGCCTGATAACGGCATCTGAATAAGAAAAAAAGACTCCAGTGCGTTCGGATTGATTTCAACATTAGCCCCGTAACGCAGGCGGCTCATGGAAAAGTCCCCAAACGGGATATAGTGCATTCTGGCATCCAGCTTCCGGCTGCTACCCAGTATATTTAGCTGGTGGGGTTTCATCACCCGACCGACCATTGATTTCACTTCATCAAGATCATGGGATGAAAAAAGTAAATGTTCTGGAGAATTGAGGTGAGACTCAATTTTGGGTACTGCATATTTTGGGTCTGCGTACCTTGAATCAGAGCTTCTGGGATCAGAATAATAGTGAGACCACGGATTGCCCATCATTATTAGATACCTCTTTAAACATTTATTAAAGCTATACAGTTTTCTACTAGCAGTATCCACATTTTGCTTAAATGGAAGATATATGATTATGAATATATTCATGAGAAACCTTACTCATTATTAAGATAGTAATAAGTTTCAATCACCCTCATTCATATCTGTTTTGGCGGTTTTTTTTATCCGCTCTCTGCATGTTCTATCCAGACACTGCGTAAATCATAATGACATGACAGATCATGTATTGACCGTTGATTCATACTCTCATTACATAATACCCATACAGAAATGCGAGGCGATTGATCATGGCGGAACGATCATTTGTTAAAGAAGTGGAAAAATTACGTTTGGGTCAGGGGGAACTTTTCCGAGGGGAAGGCATACTCGCTGTGACAAAAGCGTTGTTGGAATCAGGCGTTGCTTATGTTGCAGGTTATCAGGGCGCACCCATTTCCCATCTGATGGATGTCCTGGCTGATGCGCAAGCGATCCTTTCCGAATATGGTATTCGTTTTGAAAACAGTGCCAGTGAAGCAACGGCCGCTGCCACACTAGCGGCTTCTGTTAATTATCCATTACGCGGGGCTGTCACATTTAAGGCGACTGTAGGCACAAATGTTGCCTCAGATGCGTTGGCAAATCTGGCATCCGGTGGCGTTTTAGGCGGTGCGCTGATTATTGTCGGCGAAGATTATGGTGAAGGTTCTTCCATCATGCAGGAGCGCAGCCATGCGTTTGCGATGAAATCCCAGATCTGGTTGCTTGATCCGCGTCCCAATCTGCCTTCAATTGTGCAGGCAGTAAAAATGGGGTTTGCGTTATCGGAAGCCAGCCATACACCAGTGATGTTGCAGATGCGTATCCGTGCCTGCCATGTGCACGGTCGGTTTGTTTGCGCAGATAATCGCGTATCAGCATTCAAAATAAAAGATGCACTGACAAATCCGGCGCGTGAGCTCAATCGGATTGTTTTGCCTCCTGCCAGCTTCTTACATGAGAAAGAGAAAATTCAGGAACGCTGGCCTGCTGCTGTGCGCTTTATTCAGCAGAAGGAATTGAACGAATTTTTTGCTGAAAGTGCTGATGACATAGGCATTGCTTTGCAGGGAGGATGCTATAACACCGTGATCAGAGCCCTAAATTTGTTAGGGCTGGCGGATGTGTTCGGTAACAGCCGGATTCCGCTATATGTCATGAATGTGGCATATCCGTTGATCGATGAGGAATTTGAACGCTTTTGTTATGGCAAGCAGGCAATTTTAGTATTGGAAGAAGGTCAACCTAATTTTGTAGAACAAAATATCGCCAATATCTTACGGCAGCGTGATATTACCATTCGGTTACATGGTAAAGATTTACTGCCAATGGCGGGAGAATATGATACAGCCACTGTGTTAGCAGGAGTTCGTGCTTTTCTTGAACGTTACGGCAAGGTTGAAGCTGAAGTGTCAGTCGCGGCCTGTCAGGTGCGCATTCCGACGGTTACTTTGCCCGCTGAGAATTCATCAGATAAAGACTCATCAGACAAAAAATCGTCAGTGACAGAAAATAATGTGGTTCATGTCCGCCCGCCCGGTTTTTGTACGGGTTGCCCGGAGCGTCCGATCTTTACCGCTATGAAATTGATAGAGCGGGAATTGGGTCAACATCATGTCAGTGCGGATATTGGTTGCCACCTGTTTGCCATCTTGCCTCCATTCAATTTGGGGAATACCACGATGGGATATGGGCTAAGTGCAGCGAGCGCAGCAGCATTGAGTGTACCAGTTGTGGATAAGCGAGCGATTTCAGTGATGGGAGATGGGGGATTCTGGCACAACGGCTTGACGAGTGGTATTGCTAACAGTGTTTTTAATCGCAGTGACAATCTGACCATTATTGTGGACAACAGCTACACTTCCGCCACAGGAGGGCAGGATATTCCATCTTCAACTGCTTTCAACGCCAGCCGCAGTACGGGTCATGATATCGAAAAAGCGGTTAAAGGCGTTGGGGTGAAGTGGATACGCACGATCAAACGTACCTATGACCTTAAGACCATGATCCATACTCTGCGGGAAGCACTGACAACAAGTGAACAGGGGCCGAAAGTCGTGGTCGCACAGAGTGAATGTATGTTGAATAAACAGCGCCGTGAGAAAAAAAGGAACAGAGAAACGATAGCGGCAGGACAACGAATAGTGCGTGAACGCTTTGGCGTTGATCCTGATACTTGTACGGGAGATCACTCTTGTATCCGTTTGTCTGGTTGTCCTTCACTGTCAATTAAGCCAAATCCTGATCCCTTGCGTACCGATCCGGTGGCAACAGTATTGAATAGCTGCGTGGGTTGTGGATTGTGCGGGGAAGTTTCCCATGTCGCGGTATTGTGTCCTTCTTTCTTTAAGGCCCGGATCATCACCAACCCCAACTACCGGGAGCGGTTGCTTCATCGTATTCGTAAAGGATTTATCAGTTATTTGCAACGTCGTGATGCTAAACGTCGCGAGCGGTATGACGTTTAAAAGCTAAACCCTGTAGGCTCTAAGGGGAAATTATGTCTATGTCATCATCCATTCAGTCTCCGATTATGAAACCGAAAATCCAACCTATCAAAATTGCGATTTTGGCAATGGGAGGTGAGGGTGGTGGTGTACTGGCAGATTGGATCGTCAATTTGGGTGAAGAGCATGGTTATTTTGCTCAGGCAACATCCGTACCCGGTGTCGCACAACGGACAGGTGCGACGATATATTATGTCGAATTGTTCCCCGGAGCAGATGATCCCGATGTTCCGGCTCCGGTACTGGCATTAATGCCAACGCCCGGTGATGTGGATATTGTATTGGCTTCTGAGTTAATGGAAGCCGGACGTGCAGTCCAGCGCGGTTTTGTGACGCCGGATCGTACTACGTTGATCACTTCAACTCACCGAGTATTCTCAATGGAGGAGAAAACAGCAATGGGTGACGGGCGTGTGGGTAGCCATGTCCTGATCCAGCAATCACGACAGGCTGCGTTACGTTTTGTCCATTTTGACATGGCATGGATGGCAGAAAAGAGTGGCAGTGTGATAAGTGCTGTGTTGTTTGGGGCACTCTGTGGTACGGGGCTCCTGCCATTCAGCCGTATGCATTTTGAAAAAACGATTATCAAAGGAGGCGTGGGGGTAAAACCTAGCCTGCAAGCATTTGGCTTGGGATTGAGCAGGGTACAGTCAGAAGAATCCGGCTACCAGCCTTGCTATCAACATTCTCATCATGAGCATTCTCAATATGGCCGCTTAAATCGTAATCGTTTCAACCATAATCGTACCGATGACGAGAGCATAAAAGCTTTTTTATTGCGTATTCGAAAAACATTGCCTTCCTCTATCCATGAAATTGCTGCTGAAGCCGTCAGGCGTTTGGTGGATTATCAAGATCCGGCTTATGCCGATTTATATCTTGATAAATTGCAGTATCTGACTGAGCAGACTGGAAAACATCATCAGCGACTACTGTGTGAAACTGCCCGTCATCTGGCGCTGTGGATGACTTATGAAGACACTATTCGGGTGGCAGATCTGAAAATCAGAGCCAGACGGTTTGAGCGGGTTTACAAAGAAGTGGGGGCACACAGTAAAGAGCTTGTTGAAATTAATGAATTTCTGCATCCCAGAATGGAAGAGATCTGTGACACCTTGCCCGCCCCTGTTGGCCGTTGGTTATCCCGTCCTCATTTTGTAAACCGGATGCTGACAAAACTATTCAGCCGTGGGCGTGTCATTACCACCAGTTCAATTTGGGGATTTTTGTTGCTGTATACGCTGGCGGGTTTACGCCGTGTTCGCCGACGTACTCTGCGTTTTCAGCATGAAACCGAACGGATTGAAAATTGGTTGCAGCGGATCGTGATTGCAGTGAAACATGACCCGGCGTTGGCTGTAGAAATTGCCCTATGCCAGCAGTTGATTAAAGGATACGGTGATACCCATACCCGTGGATTGCGTAATTTTCAAAGCCTGATGGGGATTATTGATCGCCATCTCGTTCATTTGTCTCCGGCCAACTTGCGACAACTGCGTGAGGCGGCATTAGCAGATGAAGATGGCAGACGGTTACGTGAGTACCAACAGCATCTTGAAGCCACTATTTTAGAACAACGTACTAAAACGACGGTATTAAAACGACAACATTGAGGAGGAGTCACTGATGAGCCTGCTTAGATTTGTACAGCCTCATAAGATTCGATTTTCTGAATGTGATCCTGCGGGGATTGTTTTTTATCCCCAATATTTTGTGATGTTCAATAATTTGTTCGAAGACTGGTTCGATGAATTAACTTCAATCGGATACGCCAATTACATTGCTAAGCATCGCTTTGGTCTGCCAACTGTTCATTTAGAGGCAGAGTTTAAAGCGATCAGCAGAATGGGAGATCAGGTTTGGCTGGAGTTAAATGTTGAGCAGATAGGCAAAAAATCACTGAAACTTCGCCAGCGCTGTATCAGCAAGGAAGGAGAATTAAGGATGAGTGCAGTTCAGACTTATGTGACGACATCACTGGATACCCATCAGGCTATCCCGATCCCTGATGAACTTTATTACTCATTAACTAAATCAATACCTTAATTAAAACAATGCCTTAATTAAAACAATGCCTCAACTATATATAACCTAAACTAAATACCTTAACTGAATCCCTGAATTTATGCGCCGTGGCAGGTATGGTGTAACGGGAGAGAAACCATGAACAAAAAAAATATGAACATCGTATGTATTGGCGGCGGGCCAGCGGGTTTGTATTTCGGTTTGCTAATGAAATTACAAAATCCTGCTAACCGTGTTGTCGTGATCGAGCGTAATCGTCCCTATGACACTTTTGGTTGGGGGGTGGTGTTTTCGGATGCAACATTGGAAAACCTGAATGCGGCAGATGCGGTATCAGCCAGTACCATTGGTGCAGAATTCAGCCGTTGGGAAAATATTGATATCCATTTCAAGGGAACGATAAATCGTAGCGGCGGTCATGGATTTATCGGTATTGGCCGTAAAAAATTACTCAATATCCTGCAAGATCGCTGCCAGCAGTTGGGGGTTGAGTTGGTGTTCGAAGTACAGGTTAAGGACGAACAGGAAATCGCCCGAAGATACGATGCCGATTTGCTGATTGCTTCTGATGGGATCAACAGCCAAATCCGCACCCGCTATGCTGAGGCTTTTGCACCTGATATTGATCAACGCCATTGCCGTTTTGTCTGGTTGGGAACCCGAAAAATATTTGATGCTTTTACATTTTTGTTTGTTGAAACAGAACATGGCTGGTTTCAGGTTCATGCCTACCAATTTCAGGAAGGATTATCGACTTTTATCGTTGAAACTACAGAAGAGGCATGGTTAGCCGCAGGTATCGATAAAATGTCACAAGAAGAAGGCATTGCATACTGTGAAAAGATATTTGCCCCGTGGCTGGATGGATATGAGTTGATATCCAATGCAGCGCACTTACGCGGAGCTGCTATTTGGATCCGTTTTCCTCGTGTCATCTGTCATCATTGGGTGCACTGGATCAGGCCGGAGGGCGGTAACGGCAAAAATGTACCGATCGTGTTAATGGGGGATGCTGCCCATACCGCCCATTTTTCTATTGGCTCCGGGACAAAACTGGCATTAGAAGATGCGATTGAGCTGACTAACAGTCTGAAAACGCATCAGGGAGATTTGTCTGCGGGCTTGTCACATTACCAGAAAGTACGCAGTGTGGAAGTGTTGAAAATCCAAAATGCGGCACGTAATTCCACGGAATGGTTTGAAAATGTAGCGCGCTATGAAGATTTTCCGCCGGAACAGTTTGCGTATTCTTTGCTGACACGTTCACAACGTATTTCTCATGAAAACCTGAGATTGAGGGACAAAACATGGCTGGAAAGTTATGAACGTTGGTTTAATCAGCAGCCTGACCAACAGTCTCCCTTAACTCCACCAATATTGACACCTTATCCGGTGCGGGGAGTCACCCTGAAAAATCGCGTCGTGATTTCTCCTACCCTACTGTATAAGGCCGTGGATGGCATACCGGGATTATTTCATCAGGTCCATCTTGGTAGCAGAGCATTGGGCGGTGTGGGGTTGGTGATCGCCGAAATGACAGCAATTTCACCACAGGCGCGTGTGACGCCTGCGTGCACAGGATTGTGGAATGATCAACAAGTGCAGGGATGGAAGTTGATCACCCATTTTATCCATCAGAACACAGATACTCTGATAGGTATTCAATTGGGACATGCCGGGCGACGAGGTTCGACCCAACGGGGATGGGAACAGTCTGACCATCCGTTGCCGGAAGGTAACTGGCCCCTGGTGTCGGCATCAGCTGTGCCTTATTTATCAGCGATTTCACAAGTTCCGGCCGCTATTACCAGGGCACAAATGAGTGAGGTTATTGCACAGTTTGTCGCGGCAACCCGCCGGGCTATTGATGCGGGCTTTGACTGGTTGGAAATTCAGGCTGCCCACGGTTATCTGCTTTCCAGTTTTATTTCACCGATAACTAACCTGCGTGATGATGAATATGGCGGTACATTGGAGAATCGACTTCGTTTCCCGTTAGCTGTTTTTAACGCGGTACGTGATGTCTGGCCGGCTGATTTGCCGATATCTGTGCGCATCTCTGCCACCGATTGGGTTGAAGGAGGAACTAGCATTGATGAAGCTGTTTTGATTGCCCGGCACTTCCACAATGCGGGGGTGGATATGGTGGATTGTTCCACAGGGGAAGTTTCTGCTGAACAACGGCCTGTGTACGGGCGTATGTATCAGACTCCGATGGCTGATCGTATTCGTAATGAGGGCAATGTGCCGGTTATCGCGGTTGGTGCGATTACAGACGCTGATCAAATCAATGGCATTATTGCTTCTGGCCGGGCCGATCTCTGTGCTTTATCACGTCCATTTTTATCCGATGCGGCCTGGTTGCTACATGAATGTGCCAGATATGGCTGGACAAACGTCGATTGGCCGAAACCCTATCTTTATGGCAAACAGCAACTGGAACGCCAATTGATGCAGATACAGCGAGGTATTCAATAGGTCTCAGGTTAGCTTTCAAATCACAGTTACCATCCGTACAGGAGATAGCCATGTCTCAACAAGAAAATGTTCAATCACATGATCAATATCGGGAAAACATTATCGGTCGCGCTAATGTCGCCGATAACCCTGAACTGCTGGCTTATTACCAAGAACTGGAGAAACACAGAACAGGTGCACTCTGGACAATCGCTAATAAAATTGAACCGTGGCAACCGAAATCCGCTTCGGTTCCGGTACTTTGGCGTTATAGCGTTCTGCGTGAACATGTCCTGAAATCTGCTGATTTGGTTACACCAGAAAAAGCGGGACGTCGTGTGGTCTATCTAAACAATGCTGGAGATCCGGGTTCATCCAGTGCCGTGGGGTTGCTTTATTCCGGGATTCAGACTATGCGGCCGGGAGAAGCGGCATCAGCTCATGCTCACTCCTCTTCCGCCCTGCGTTTTATTATGGAAGGGCGCGGAGCTTATACCATTGTTAATGGACATAAAATGCCGCTGGAAGCGAATGATTTTGTTTTAACCCCTGGTGGAACATGGCATGAACATGGCGTTGATCCTGATGGTTCACAATGTATCTGGCAGGACGGTCTGGATATTCCGTTAGTCAATGTACTGGAAGCTGGCTTTTATAAGGTACATCCTGATTTACGTCAGGCGGTAACAGAACCTGTGGATGCCTCTGTTGCTCTTTGGGGAGCACCGGCCTTGCGTCCGCAAAATATCGGTTGGGATAAACCTTATTCTCCGTTGTTCAAATATCAATGGGAGCCAACCTATGCAGCACTGCAACGTTATGCCCATGTTTCAGAAGGTTCACCCTTTGATGACATTCTGATGCACTACACTAATCCGTTGACCGGAGGTCATGTGATGCCAACTCTTGGTGCCAGTATGCAGCTATTACGCCCCGGATTCGTTGGTAAGGCGCACAGGCATACGGGGAGTTTTATCTATCAGGTAGCGAAAGGACAGGGCTACTCTGTTATTGATGGTCAGCGGTTTGACTGGCAGGCGCGGGATATTTTCTGTGTTCCTTCATGGGCGCTGCATGAACATGTCAATACATCACAAACGGAAGATGCTTGTTTATTCTGTTTCAATGACCTGCCAGTGATACAGGCATTACAGTTGTATTATGAAGAAGCCCTGACCGATAACGACGGACATCAACGAGTAGGAGGAGAAAGATGCGTTTAATCACTTATCGTACCGAAATCACTGCTGCTGCACGATTGGGGGCAATTGTAAATAATCATGTAGTGGATTTGGCAAAATTGGCCGCTCATGCCGGAAGTATCTTACCGGATAACATGCTGGACTTTATCGAATTAGGGCCATTGGCCGTAAACAGTACAGCTATATTGTTAAATTCATTTGAAGGTCTATGGCCAACCGGCGTGACCCGGCCATTGGAGAATGTAAAAATTCTGGCTCCCATTCCCCGCCCGCGCAAAAACATTTTCGGCATTGGCCTGAATTATGTTGAACATGTTGAGGAATCCAGTCTGTCTCTTGATACAGCAAAAGATCTGCCGAAAGAACCGATTATTTTTTCTAAGCCGCCAACCACAATCATTGGTCCGGGGGATGCAATTGAACACAATCGTGAAATCACCCGGCAATTAGATTGGGAAGTGGAGTTAGCCGTGATCATCGGGCAGCGTGCGAAGGGCGTACCAGAGTCTGACGCACTGAAATATGTCTTTGGTTATAGTTTGATGATCGACATGAGCGCTCGTGATTGTCGCCGTGCCGGGCAGTGGATCTACTCTAAAGGTCAGGATACCTATGCACCTTTTGGCCCTTGCATTGTCACTGCTGATGACATTCCCGACCCGCATAATCTTGCTTTGCGTCTGAAAGTTAATGGAGTGACTAAGCAGGATTCCAATACTCATCATATGTTATTCAAGGTTAATGCTTTGATCGCAGATATCAGCAAGGGTATTACACTGGAGCCGGGAGATATCATTGCGACAGGAACGCCATCCGGTGTTGGGGCAGGGCGCGATCCGCAGGAATGGCTATGGCCGGGGGATGTCATTGAAGCACATCTTGAGAAAATAGGTGATTTGCGCCACCCCGTTATTGCTGTGTAACTTTTCCGATAGACGAAAGAAAACAGGAGCCTGCTATGCTGAATCTTCCTAAATTTAAGGCAGCTACGGTACAGGCTGCGCCGATCTTTCTGGATACGGAAGCGACAGTTGATCTCGTTTGTCAGCTTATCCAGGAGGCGGCAAATAATGGTGCCAGTCTGGTGGCTTTTCCTGAAGTATTTATTGCGGGGTATCCCTATTGGAACTGGGTAATGACGCCCGTTCAGGGCAGCCCGTGGTTTGAAAAATTGTGCAAATCTGCCATTGAAGTGCCGGGAGATGAGATCCATAAAATCGCTCAGGCCGCTGCTCGTCAGCATATTAATGTCGTGATTGGCGTGAATGAGCGCAGTCCCACAGGTATTGCAACACTTTATAACACGCTGGTGACTATTTCTGATAACGGGTGTATTTTGGGGCGCCATCGTAAACTGATCCCGACGTGGGCTGAAAAACTGACATGGGCGAATGGTGATGCTTCTTCATTAAAAGTGCATGATACGAGTATTGGCCCACTGGGAGTGCTGGCCTGTGGTGAGAATACCAATCCGTTGGCACGTTTTGCTTTGTTATCTCAGGGAGAGCTGGTACATGTTGCCAGTTATATCTCCCTGCCTGTTGCACCAGCAGATTATGATATGGCTGAGGCGATCCGTTTACGTGCAGCTGCGCATTGCTTTGAAGGTAAAGTTTTTACCCTCGTTTCTTGTTCCACTATTTCCCCGGAAATCGCACAGGCTATGACAGCCAGCCATCCCGAAGCTGAACAATTGCTGGCACGTCCTAATAGTGCGTTTACGGGAATTATCGGGCCGGATGGGCGTGTGATGGGGCATCCTCTGATTGATAAAGAAGGAATTGTCTATGCGGAAATTGATCTGAACCGTTGTATTCAACCCCGCCAGATGCACGACATAACAGGGCATTACAACCGTTTTGATATTTTTGATTTGAAAGTGAATCGCCGTGCTACGAATGCGATCCAGTTTATTGATTCATGGGATCAGGCAGATTCTAATCTGTGTGCTGATTGGGTTAATCCCACACAAGAGGATCGCTTATGAGTGAACAGCGTAACTTCCGGGTCGGGCTGATTGTGCCTTCGTCAAATACCACTATGGAAACGGAAATTCCCGCTATTCTGCGCACGCGGGAAATGATCACCCCTGAACGTTTTACCTTTCATTCCAGCCGCATGAGAATGAAAACGGTCAGAAAAGATGAACTGGCATTAATGGATGCAGAGAGTGATCGCTGTGCATTGGAGTTGTCGGATGCGTCAGTGGATATCGTGGGATATGCCTGTCTGGTAGCCATTATGAGCATGGGGAAAGGATACCATCGAATTTCGGAAAAACGTCTTCATTTACGGACACTGGAAAATGGTTATCCGGCTCCGGTTGTCACAAGCGCAGGAGCATTGGTGAACGGGCTTCACGCTTTGGCAGCGAAACGGATCTCTATATTGACACCTTATATGAAGCCATTGACTCAATTAGTGATTGATTACATCGAAAATGAGGGCATTGAAGTCATTGATAGCATCTCGTTGGAAATCGCGGATAACCTCGCTGTCGGGCGACAAGATCCTCTTGCACCAGTGGAAATTACTAAGCGCTTGAACAGTAATGTCGATGTTATTGTTGCTTCTGCCTGCGTACAAATGCCTTCATTGGCATCAGTACCTTTGATCGAGGCGCGTGTGGGAGTACCTGTTATCTCCGCCTCTGTGGCAACGACTTATATGATACTGAAACAGCTTGGGCTAAGCACATTCGCTCCGGGATTTGGTTCACTGTTATCTTGAATAGATACCCGTGACTTAAACTGGCCAGCAAAGTGAGAAGGGGCAGGCAAATAAAATGTAGGTATTCGGATATAATAGTGAAAGATTATTAATATCCTGGATATATACCCGATGGTTTTTCAGAATGCAGCTAAAAAAACTGCAATTGAGAAGATGACGGGTATAGCAGTTTAACCAAAGGCCTGCATATGACGCGCTACGAACAACTGGCAGTAACAATCCGTCAACAGATAGAGGATGACATTTGGCAAGTGGGGGACAGGTTGCCATCACTGCGGGAATCGGTGAAATCGTCGGGATTAAGTTTGATGACGGTGCTGCAAGCCTATCAATTATTGGAAAGTCAGGGCTGGATCGTGGCACGTCCGCAATCAGGCTATTATGTTGCCCCGCGGATAAAACCCTTTGCAGCGGTAAAAGGGGGAAAGAAACTGAATCTGAGTGAAAATGTGGAGATTAGTGCCTCAATTTTTGATGTCTTACAAGCGTGTAAAGATCCACAAATCGTTCCTTTTGGTTCCGCATTTCCTGATCCTTCCTTATTAGTAGAACCCAGATTAGCCAAAACACTGGCGTCAGTCGCTCGTCGCTTTGTTCCCCACAGTTCATTGGCTAATTTACCTCCGGGAAATGAACGATTGAGGCGTAATATATCCCGTCGTTATGCCGCACAAGGTATCCATGTTTCTCCTGATGAAATTGTGATCACAGCAGGCGCAATGGAATCGTTGAGTTTCAGCTTACAGTCAGCAACTTCCCCCGGAGATTGGGTCGTGATTGAGTCACCGGCTTTTTATGGCGCATTACAGGCTATAGAGCGTTTACGTTTGAAAGCCATTGCCATAAAAACGGATCCAAAAACAGGTATTGATTTGGATGTACTGGAAGAAGTTGTTGGTAAATATGAAATAAAAGCTTGCTGGCTGATGTCCCGATTTCAGAACCCATTGTGTGTCAGTATGCCGACAGAAAATAAACAGCGGTTAGTTGAAATTCTGAACCGAAGCGGCATTATCCTGATTGAAGATGATGTTTATGGCGAACTCTATTTTGATCAGGACCCGCCGATGCCAATTAAAGCATGGGACAAGGAAAATAATTTCATGCACTGTGCATCCTTTTCAAAATGTCTTGCTCCCGGATATCGCGTCGGATGGGTAGCTGCGGGAAAACATGCGATAAAGATCCAACAATTGCAGATGATGAGCACCGTTTCAGCCAGTATCCCCACACAGTTGGCGATTGCGGAATACCTGACTCAGGGAGGATATGATACCCATATACGGCGGTTGCGGCGTCAATTGGAGCAAAGGCAACTTCAAATGCTGCGGGCAGTCAGTGGATATTTCCCACAGTCGGTCAAAGTTAACAGCACGCGTGGTGGTTATTTTATCTGGCTGGAATTCGAACCGCCTTTCAATGCTAATCGGTTATATCAACTGGCGCTGGCTAAAGGCATCAGTATTGCGCCCGGCAGCATGTTTTCCACCAGCTCTCAGTTTGATCACGCTTTCCGGTTGAATACCTCATTTGCATGGAATGAAACTCAGGCGGCAGCCATGAAAACATTGGGAAGTTTGTGTCGTATGTTATTAAAGGAATACGGGTAATTAATCACATTTTAATTGTTTCTTGGTTGCGGCAGGAAAAATTATTTGCGAAGTTTACAATTGGACATTTATTGCCTCTTCAGGTGTAAGTAGAACAGTAAGAGTAGTGAAAGGAGAGCATGAGAATGAAATGTTTCGATTATGCAACGTTACCAAGAGAACAATGGGCTGGAGGGATCGGGGAAGTAAGGGATATTGTTTGCTGGCCGGTTGCTGATGATTTCGCTTGGCGTGCTTGCTTCACATCTATTCATCAAAATGGGGCACTGGGGCAATTTCCTGATATTGATCGCTCCATCGTATTATTGAAGGGAAAAGGCATCCGTTTAACCAGTCCGGGTTTTCTGGAACATGAGCTGGTGAAAAAAATGACCCCTTTCCATTTTTCCGGTGATATTCGGGGGCATGTTGAACTGTTGGATGGATCTGTTCAATGCTTCAATATCCTGATCCGCCGTTCTTCCTGGGTTTCTGAAATTTCTGTGGTGACTGCTGAACGCCGCTTACCGACATCTCACAGCGGAGTGCTGTATGTTCTGAAAGGGCGTTGGGAAATGATCGGCACAAATTCTGTTCAGCTTGCTTTTGGGCAAGGTGCATGGTGGTTGCCAGAGGATATACGGGAAGGGGCGATTAAACCGTTAGTTGCTGATAGCCAGTTATTGTGGGTGGATTTATACCCGAATAGTAAATATTAATGAATTTATCATTAAAGCTAGTTTGGCAATATTAATTTGAACTGAAGTCATTATTAATAAGCCCCTTTTCAGGGGCTATATTAAAATTACCCACTAGACAAAATTGTTTTCACTTTATTTGTTGTGAGGAAACTCTTCTAAATAGAAATTAAAATGATAACTGCTGGCTTTTTCAAACCGCATATAGGGAGGTATTGTATCATAAGTAACAATATCAAGGTCAGTGCCATTATATTTAAAATAAACAGCACCATTAGTTACCACGATATTTTGATCATTAAATACGGCGACAGAGGTAACATATAGTTGCCCATCTTTTGGTATTAGGCCAACGACTTCATAGTCGCCATTTGAATAACAGTTTACAGCATCAGGAATGGTATAAGTTTGGATATTTGCCCTAAATACCTGATCTATTCCTGATTCGTTAATCAATTTTATTGCCAGCAAATCACGGTTTGACGGAGATACAATAAATTTTGACAAGCCTTGAATATCACTAATATCAGCCTGACTTGAATCCCATTCGCGATAAATTTGTCCTGCTTGACTATCACTGCCATGCCGCCAGGCAAAAACTATTGACTCCAGGCCAACTTCGACAGAAAGAAACTGATCATTGAGTGGGGTGCCTATTAAATTTACTTCTGTACTATTTTCTGGATATTGATAAGAACAACCCGTGTAATTTTTTTGGGTGTAAAATATAGCGCCATTGGCGAGCTTATTTTTAGACATAATAGATATTCTCCTTACGTTTATTCCAACAATGTCAAACTAGAATAAGGAGAAGAAATTATGTGTCAAGGTGGTGAATAACTCTTATATTGAGACATGGTTTTAAAAAAGATTTGTTTAAATTTAGAAGTGTGAAAATTAATAAATAAGCGCATTTTTATTTATCAAGGTTTGATTTTATTTAATCTCTATAATATTTATTTTCTTAATAGCCTTTCAGATAAATTATTTTCATAAACCTTGATGAAAATGATATGCCTAAAAAACAAATTTAGTTATTTTAGGGGCGTTATGACTACTTCGGTAAGCGCATGGTGAGTTTACCGTGCGCTTACTTCTGAACAACTCAGCGCTTAAATTGTTTCAAAATATTGTCTTACAATTTCTCTGCCAATTTCAAACGATGCCGTAGCGGCAGGCGAGGGAGCATTGCAAACGTGCAGTGAGCGATGGCCCTTCACAAAGTGAAAATCATCCACCAGTTTGCCATCAACTGTTAATGCCTGGGCACGAACACCCGCTGGCCCCGGTATGATATCTTCGGGCTGTAAATCAGGAATGAGCTGGCGGGCATTGTCAGTAAAGTGCTGGCGTGAATAGGAACGGCGTATTTCTGCCAGGCCTTCACCAAAGTAGCGTGTGGCAATTTTCCAGAATCCTTTGTAAGTCAGTATTTCCGTCAGATCCCGCAGGCTGAAATCTGTTTTATGATAGCCTTCACGCTTAAATGCCAATACTGCATTAGGGCCAACATCCCGTTTGCCATTGTGCATACGTGTGAAATGAACACCTAAAAACGGAAAATCAGGGTTGGGGACAGGGTAAATCAAGTGATTAACCAAATAGTTTTTACTGCTATCCAAGACATAATATTCACCACGGAATGGTACAATCTTCATACCAGTATCATAGCCCGCCAGCTCAGCAATCCTGTCGCTATGTAGTCCGGCACAGTTCAACAGCCATTTGGCCTGATAACCGCATTGTTGAGTCTGTACCTCAACATAACCACTATGTTCACGGATAGCTTTTACCTGTTGTTGACAGTGAATATCTCCGCCTCTGGTTTGTATGATCTCAGCCAGTTTTGCTGCAATTTCCTGATAATTCACGATCCCTGTATCCTGCACCAGAATGGCTTCCAGGCCGTTGACATAAGGCTCACGTTCTTTCAAAGCAGCTTGTGATAACCGACTGACATTAAGATCATTTTGTAAACCGCGTTGATAAATATTTTCCAATAAAAGGAGTTCTTTTAATTGAGTTGCAACAATAACTTTGCCGCAGCGGTCGTAATATAAGCCATGTTCTTGGCAAAACTGATATATCGTTTGATTGCCTTTTTTCGCCAGACGCGCTTTCAGACTGTCGGGGGGGTAGTAAATACCAGAATGGACAACATTGCTGTTATGACCACTCTGATGAGCAGCCACATTCTTTTCTTTATCCAATACTAGCAGGCGTAAGTGTGGATGATGTTCTTGCAGGGCATTGGCAGTACCAAGCCCGACTAATCCTGCACCAATAATAATCACGTCATACATTTTTACTTTGCCTCTTTAATTGTTTTTTCTCAATTGGCTCCAAAGTCATGCTTGCTGCTATTGTCCGGTGGGGCTTAATCATACAGGAGTTGGAGGTTGCGATAGAAAGAGAGTAAATACCAATTAATGCCGTCATTATCATGTAAAGAATGGACAGCACATTCAAGTCACTGCCTTGCATCAATAATGTGGGGTTGTATACCAAAATAAAAGGGATGATAAAACCAGCCGGACAACACTCCATATATTGGATAGCGCACCGAACACAGAAAACAAAGAAATTATGAATGAATAGAACTTGCTTCTCGGTTTACTGATAAATTTCAGATTTTGAAACCTGCATCTTCAAATGAGATAGGTATATTACGAGTATACATAAACGCCAACTATTCAAAAAAATTAATAAGATTCGTAAAAAATGATACTTAGACATTATAGATAAACAGTTACATTATAGTGTCAAAATGTGTCATACAGGAAAGTAATATGTTACAAGTATTAGCGACTCAAACATCTCGCTTGGAACTGACTGAAAGCATTATTGTAGCTAAACTTGCTAAAAATCTTTCATGGGAAGAGATTGCAAATGGTACAGGAATGAATGTTGCTTTTGTGACGGCGGCTTTACTTGGACAACATCCGTTGCCTATAGAGGCAGCAAAGAAGGTTGTTGAGCAATTGGGTCTTACAGATGATGCGGTAAAGCTTCTACAGGCTGTCCCTATGCGAGGTTCCATTCCAACAGGAGTACCAACTGATCCAACGATTTATCGTTTCTATGAAATGTTGCAAGTATATGGAACAACATTAAAAGCATTAATACATGAACAATTTGGTGATGGTATTATTAGCGCAATTGACTTTAGGTTAGATATTAAGAAAGTCGAAGATCCAGAAGGCGGAAGTCGGGCAGTAATAACTTTAGATGGTAAATACTTACCTACTAAACCTTTCTGATGATAATTTTTTAGAAATAAGCCAGCATCATTTTATGAAGTTGGCTTATTGATTAATATGATTTTTTTAAGTCTATAAAGAAGTTGTGTAATTTATAGTTAAAGTACACACTAACTTGCATATTTTTCATTTAGCAGGGTACTGCCTGATAACACGAGATATTCTTAATAGGTAATAAGGTATTTGAAATATAGAGAATAGAGATTGATATCACAATCATAAAATTAATAGTTTATTCATTTATTTTTGTAGAAGTTTGAACCATATCATGTCTTTATTCAACATCATTAATTTCATCGTTAATTACTCTTTTTCATAGTAAAAACATTTCATATTGGAACACGGAAGTTATTGAAAGAATCAATCAGGAAAGTTCAAAAATAATGGTAATGAATTCCTAAAGTTGTTATTTATTTAAGAATTATTGAGGGAAAAAATCAGATGTATGTGAATGTTAATAATTGAGAGGGGACAAAAAATACCGTAGTGTCATGCTATTAGTCTGTAAGACATAAAGATATCAAGGTAAAATGCAATAATTTACTGTATTTTTCAGCAGAAAAATTACTCTTCAATTCATTCATTAGGAGATAGAATCATGGCGGCTGCACACACTAATATTCATTACTATGATATATCTACCCTTTATGCTCGTATTTCAGTATTAGATACTGGCGGTAATCGGCTTCCGGTTCTTTTAATACATGGTAATTCAAGTAGTAAAGAGATATTTCGCCATCAGATTGAGTATCTTAAAAAGGACTATCGGGTTTTAGCGCTTGATTTACCGGGGCATGGTGCATCTTCTAATGCCAATGATCCACGTCAGACATATTCAATGCCGGGTTATGCCCGTACCGTTATTGAAGTCCTGAACAAGATTGGAATTAACAGAGTGGTTGTTTTTGGCTGGTCATTAGGGGGGCATATCGGTCTGGAAATGCTGGCACTGTACCCCAAAATGATTGGGCTGATGATTTGTGGTACACCCCCTGTGGCTGCTGGTAAAGAGAATGTCGCACTTGGTTTTCGTCAAAGTGAGCATATGGGGCTTGCCGGGAAAGCTGATTTTACTGAAGAGGATGTGAAGAATTATGCTTATCAAACAGTCGGTGTTAACGCTCCCCATGAACCGTTTATCTTTGAAGCAGTAGCAAGAACAGATGGTTTGTCACGCCAGTATATGTTTGAAGCTTTTACTTCCCCACAGGCGACAGATCAAAAGTTATTGGCCGAAACAAGTAAAATACCTTTGGCTATCGTGAATGGGGCAGGTGATCCTTTTATCAATGCCGAATATATTGAAAGTTTGCATTATCAAAATCTTTGGCAAGATCAAATTATGAGTTTGGTCGGTGTGGATCATGCACCGTTTTGGGAAGCACCAGCTAGGTTTAATCCGATATTGTCTGATTTTCTTTGTGATTTCCAATAAATTCGATTAACTAATTGAAAATATGATTGGCTGGGAAATTTATGAGAATGTATTCAAATAAATTTTCCAGTTTCATCTGTTTTTTTCCTTCATTCATTTGATGAACCTAAAGAGTGGGTTATAGATGAAACTTGTTTGGCATTAGTTCACTATGCAGCGCAGGAGATCCAGCAGCAAAAACAGGCACTGTCCGACATTGATAGTATCTAAGGCGATAATAAAGTAATAATAGGATAACGATAGGATAATAGTATAATGTTGAGCTCTGACAGTAATGTGTTGAAAAAATCACCGCTGACAGGTTGGATATAATTTTATTTGTTTAATATTTTAACACATCGTTTAATTTTGTTTCCATCATTTCTATTATTCCTATTATATAACATGATATTTGCATAATAAGATATGCTAGTCTGACAATGATTATGAAAAAAAGAGTTATGAAAATAATATTTTCTATTATAGAAAGATGTTTTCGATATTATTAATCTATACCCGTTTCATCAATGTTGATATTATCCGGAGTAAATTGATTTCTATTCACAGCTAATCTATTCGTATTTAACCTATTTACAGTGAACAAAGAGGTAACTAAAAAATGAAGGACATACATTTGCGCAGAATAATGTGCTGATTACCATGAATGACAGTCAATTTATGGAATAAAAGGAAGATAATTATGCGAGTTGAGTCGTTGTCAGAGCGTCATTCAAATCATTCCGTATTTTGTTGTGTGCATGAACTATTTGAGCAGCAGGTAGCGAAAACACCGGATGTTATTGCCATAAAATTTGGTGAGCACTCATTGTCTTATGATGAATTAAATCGTAGAGCAAACAGATTGGCCCATTATATCCGTCGGCACCACCATCATGATGGTGAAAAAATTTCTCCGGTAGGTATTTGTCTTGAACGTAGCATTGATGCGATTGTTGCGGTTATTGGTGTTTTAAAAGCCGGAGCTGCTTATGTCCCGATTGATCTGAGTTATCCTATTGAGCGTCAATCTTACATTTTAACCGATTCTAATGTCTCAGTTGTTATTTCCCGTGGTGATATTGAATTATCATTTCCTGAGACTATCGCACGTATTGATTTAGCTCAGTATGATTTTTCCGATAGTAATAATAAAGAGAATACCAATAGCGATAGTTGTGATATAGAAAACCTGGCAGTAGCTTGCTCCCCTCAAGATCTTGCCTATTTAATTTATACCTCAGGTTCGACAGGAAAGCCTAAAGGGGTTTGTATGCCTCATCAGTCGTTGGTGAATATGTTAGCCTGGCAAATTCATCAGCAAGGCGATTATTTTGGTAAGAAAACGTTGCAGTTTTCTCCACTAAGTTTTGATGTCTCATTTCAGGAAATATTTTCAACTTTATCCAGTGGTGGTGAGTTAGTGTTGATCTCCAATCATTTACGATTGGATCAATTGGCTCTGGTCACGTTTATTGCAGAACAGCAGATTGAACGAATATTTTTGCCTTATGTCGCATTAAATGGTTTGGCAATGGCGGCGATTGCACAGGAATGTTATCCAGAGAGCCTGATTGATGTGATCACGGCGGGGGAACAATTGGTTATTACCACTGCTATCAGGCAATTTTTTCAGGCATTGCCCCATTGCCACCTGCATAACCACTATGGCCCATCAGAAGCTCATGTTGTGACGGCTTACACTTTGGAAGGCAAAGCAGAAGAATGGCCGGTTCTGCCTCCTATTGGCGCACCGATTGACAATATTGAAATCTATCTGCTGGATACCAATAACTGTGTTATTAAGGATGAAACACCGGGTGAGCTGTGTATTGCGGGGGCACAACTGGCCGAGGGTTATCATCAGCGGCCGGAAGAAACTGCGGCTAAGTTTGTCAATATTGCAGTAAATAGTATGCCTTCCAAACGAATGTATCGCACCGGTGATTTAGCAAAATGGCGCAAGGATGGTTTGCTGGACATTCTTGGCCGAATGGATTTTCAGGTCAAAGTACGGGGTTATCGCGTTGAATTGGGTGAAGTTGAAGTGCTGTTGATGAAACACCCGGCAGTGCGTGATGCTGTTGTGTTGATACAAACAGCGCGGGAACAAAGTGAAAGTTCAGAAGACAACCGGTTAATTGCTTTTGTGATTATTTCAGAACGTGCTTTGCAGCATCATTCACAGAGCAGTGTGAAAGAGAGCATTCAGCAATTCATGAAAAAAGTGGCGCCTGATTATATGCGGCCGGCAGCCATTGTTATTGTCAATCATTTTCCTTTATCTGCCAGTGGCAAACTCGATCGCAAGGCTTTTCCGGTTATTGCTATTGGAAAACTTAAACAACAGGATGCCGCTCTGGCAAAAGAGGGGATCGAAAAAACACTGGCTGAAATATGGAGTGAATTGTTCGGGGTTAAAAAAGTCAGCAGACATGCTCAATTCTTCAATTTAGGTGGTAATTCACTGTCAGCTATAAAAATGGTACAGGAATTACGTCGTCGCGGATTGATGGTGGAAGTACATATGCTGTATCAACATCCTGTATTGTCCGAATTAGCCATTCATTTGCAGGCTTGCAACTCAACAGATATCGGCTCCGATGGGATGAAATGCCCCAAGATGACGGCATCTTTGTTAAAAGATGATAAACCGTCTTCAACGCCATTTGATGTGGAAACCTATTTAGGTATCGATACCGTGACGGCCCAGGCGTGGTGGCAGTTACCGGAGAATTTGTGTCATCAAATACGCCAACAAGCTAAGGTACATGCTGTCAGTGTTGCTGCTATTTTTCACTTGGTTTGGGGCAAAACAGTGGGTTGTCTGGTTGGGCATAATGACGCTGTTTTTGGCACGGTTTTATCGAGGCATATGTTTGCAGGCGCGGATACTGAGAATGAGGCAGAGCAATTTATTCACCAATTTATTCACATAGTGCCAATGTATATGCGTCTGGATAATTTGCCTGTGCTTGAGTGCCTCTGGCTTGTTCAAGACAATCTGGCACAGTTGGTCAAACATCAGAAGGTATCGCAGGCACTGACCCTGCAATCGTTACAACAGCAATTATCACAATTGTCGGGAACTGCACCATTATTTACTTCATTATTGAATTATTATCATAGTGAAATACGTAGCATCTTTCCGGCAGAGCCACTATTGGCAGTAACGCCTTCTGGTGATGTCGGGCCTTTCAGTCGCGCTTGTATTGTGAAACATCCGATTTACATCAGTATTGAAGATATTGGCAAAGACTTTGCGATCCACATACAGGCGGAACAGGGGGTTAATCTTGAACGTGTCAGTGATATTTTCCAAATGATATTACAGAAAATTGTTACCGCTCTGGACAGTGCGCCGGAGAAAAAGATAGATCGTATTAACCCAATTACCGGTAATTCCGATCATTTTATGACGCACTTAACGAATAATCAGATTAACTAAAGGCCTTAATTTTGACTGATTCAATCCTGTATCCTGCGTTCAAAAGAGCAGAAGCGAAAGTTCAACTTGTGTTTTTACATCATGCTGGTGGCTCCAGTTACTCTTATTTGCAACTTTCTCAGAAGCTATCTGGATTTATAGAAACTTACTGTATGGAACTGGCAGGCAGGGGGTCGCGTTTCATGCAGCCATTTCAGACGGATGCTGAAACGGTAATATCCGATCTTCTGGCTTCGATCAAACGGTTGAAACTGGGAGAAGATAAGTCCTTACTGTTGTTTGGTCATAGCCTGGGAGCAGAGCTTGCTTACCATGTAGCCCGAAGATTAAAAAGTGAGGCACCGGAAAAGAAATTGGGCCTTGTGCTTTCTGCGCGGGGAACGTCCGCTCCGGATGATTTACGAAATGAGACATTATCAGAAGCAGAAATAATAGGCTTGCTGGAAGCATTTGAAGAGACGCCGCAGGATGTTTTCACACACCCTGAATTGCGAAAATATGTGGTTAATGCCATGCGAAGTGATCTCCGTCTGCTGGCTTCTTTATCCCGGTTGCCGAAACCGGTGATAAATTGTCAGGCTTATGTGATTGGTGCGGATCATGATGAGCACGTGCCTGTCCCTTGGTTGGCACAATGGCGAGAAATATTTACCACGCCCGTGACACAAAAAGTTTTTGCAGGTGAGCATTTCTACTTGTTTTCCAGTGATGAAGTTATTGATTGGATAGAGGAGCGAGCGCGGGAATTGGCGGCCTGACTTTCCAAACTATACTCAATAAATTTCAAGCTGCATCACGGTGGCCGACCTGTGGTGAAAGACGAGAGGTATATCTATAAGCGGGTGTCAGCAATGCTGACACCCGTATTTGCAGATACATTGAGGCTAAAATAAATATAGCACTATATAAACCATTTTCTGTCAGAAATTGTAACAAATAGTTCTTAAGACAATTATACGTGCAGGCAATTTGGGGATTAAATTCTATTACCATCTGTGATTCGGTATATTTAATTCAATTTTTTTGTTGTTAATTTGTAAATATTCATTCGGCTGTCGTGTTTATGTTAAATAATTATAGACATAAATACTTTGTTGTTGTATAAGCTCATGCTGAAAACACTCATGTAATATAAGGTCAATGTATGAAATTATGGTTGATGTTATATAAGTTTTTTTCCAAAATACAGTCCAATATTGGTTATCGAATATTGCAACCTCTCCCTGCCTGTCTTTAAATTACTTTTTGCTAAAAATTATTTTTAAAACTTTGCATTTATAAGCAAAAAGACTTGTGCATTTTCACTGAGAAATAGTAAGTATTTTGTTCATTATGCAATGCGGTTCATTATTGTTTTTCTTTTTAATTAGGTACATTAAGATGAAGCGTATTCCAGAGCCCTTTCGCATTAAAATGGTAGAAAATATTTATACCACAACTCGTGCAGAGCGTGAGGCTGCATTGGAAGCTGCGGGATATAATCCATTTATGCTGCCTTCTGATAGGGTTTATATTGATTTACTGACTGATTCTGGAACAGGTTCCATGAGTAATCAACAGTGGGCTGGTGTGATGATGGGAGATGAAGCTTATGCAGGGTCTCGCAACTATTATCATTTAGTCGATAAAGTCAAAGAGTTGATCGGTTATAACTATACTGTTCCTACTCACCAAGGGCGTGGAGCAGAGCAGATTTTATTTCCTGCTTTGATTGCCCGAAAAAAATTAAAAGGTGGAGCTAAAAACCCCGTATTTATTTCTAATTTTCATTTCGATACAACAATAGCACATGTGGAATTAAATCACGCTAAGGGGATCAATGTTGTTACAAATAAAGCCTTTGATACGGAAAATTATTATGACTGGAAAGGTAATTTTGATATTGAATTACTAAAACAAACCATCGAAGAATATGGCAAGGATAATATTGTCGCTATCATAACAACGATTACTTGCAATAGCACAGGAGGGCAGCCCGTTTCTCTTGCCAATATGAAAACAGTGTATGAGATCGCGAAACAGTATGATATCCCAGTTGTGATTGATTCAGCACGTTTTTGTGAGAATGCCTGGTTTATTAAACAGAGGGAAAAAGGTTACGAAAATAAATCAGTCAAAGAGATCGTTAAAGAGATGTATCAATATGGCGATATGCTGACTATGTCAGCGAAAAAAGATCCAATGGTAAATATCGGAGGTTTTTACGCTGTTCGTGATGATGAGTTGTTATTTAATGAAGTGAGTGTTAATTGTATTCCGAGTGAAGGGTTCGTGACTTATGGCGGGCTTGCCGGGCGTGATATGGAAGCGATGGCAATTGGTCTTGAAGAGGGGATGAATGAGAATTTTCTATCTTATCGCATTGGTCAGGTGACTTATTTGGGGGAGCAATTAAGAAAAGCGGGGATCCCTATTCAATATCCGGTTGGAGGGCACGCAGTCTTTGTCGATGCAAAACGGTTTTTACCCCATATTCCGAGTGGGCAATTTCCAGCTCAAGCGTTGAATAATGAATTATATTTGGCAGCAGGTATCAGAAGTGTGGAAATTGGCTCTTTATTATTGGGGCGTGACCCGCAGACAGGTAAACAAAAGGAATCACCGATGGAATTGATGAGATTGGCTATTCCTCGCCGTGTTTATACCAATGATCATATGGATTATATCGTAGAGGCTTTTATTGAGTTAAAACAGCGAGCGACCGATATCCGGGGATTAACTTTTACTTATGAACCACCGGTATTACGCCATTTCATGGCCAGATTTAAGCCAGTTTCTGAGAAATAAGTGATATACGCTGTAATTTTCAAAATGTAGTATCACAATACAATCTCAAGTTGCAGTATAGGCAACTTGAGATTAAGGGTATAAATATTAATAACTACATGAAACTACGGATAAATCAGTTGAAAAATCAATAATATTAAAACCAAAACCTTTTGCTGTTTTGACGGTATTTGTGCCTAATAACCATTGGAATGAAACTGCGGGTGCAACACTGATTGTCATCTCATTTTTATGCCAAATACGTGAGGTGTGTGCATGCCCACAACCAATAAATTTAATCTTATACTTCTCACATAGCGCCAGTAGAGCATTAGCGTTTTCCAGCATACAGCTATCTACAATTGGCGTACCAACCGGTTTGACATGGTGATGCATAAATAAAGCAATATTAAAATTACTGTTTTTAATAATTCTTTTTTCTAATTCTGCAAGGTTAGTTATAGTGATGAAGCCATAATCTTCACCTTCAACAACAGTGTTGATATCAGTAATATACCAATTGTCCCTATTATATTCACGGGAGATGATATTATATTTTGGTTTGATTTCTTTAAGGGCAATGTTAAATTTATCCTTGAGATCATGGTTGCCAAGTATTGTGAAGTAAGGTGTGTTGAGTGATTCCATTTTATTTAAAAAATATCTGTAAGCATCGGTGTCACCATCATTTGCAATGTCACCTGAGACTATAATTAACTCTATTTTGTTAATAGTCTGAATACGACGTATTTCCTCACAAATGATATCGAAATTGTTATAAAGATTTACATCAAATATTGTTTTCTCTCTTTTCTGAGTCAGATGTATATCTGTTAACTGAATTACTTTCATTTTTTATTTCCTCCAAAAGTAAACGGATTATATGATATTCCCCAGTCGTATACATCGGCAGATTCTAATTTTTTGACTTTATCTGCTAAGATGATACCGATAGGTAAAAGTATAATAGACATTATTACTTTATAAGACCAAGTTGTAGAAATTATTATGATTAATTCATTTACACTATATTTTGAAGAAAGGCTTATAGGGTATGATGATAATAAAAGAGCTGCTTGTGTGATCATTGAAGCAATGATATATCTGAGAAAAAAGAAGCGACCAAGGAAAACTTTTTTTAGAGAAGATATTACAAACCCATTGATAAAGTAAGAAATTGGCACAGAAGTCCATGTGCCTACCATAACGCGCCAAAATTCGCCAAACAATGACTTAAAATTCATTGAGATTTGATTATTTTCTGGTTGAATATGTGACGCAATAAAAATGACCATTACAAAAATTGATTGGCATAAGACCATAATCCAAACTGTTTTTACTCCTTGTCTATAACCATAAACTTCTGTTTGAACTGTGGATATAAGAAAATAAAAAGAAAATAGAATTCCGCTAAAAGTAATTTTAAGGCCATAAAAATCCAGAGTCTTATAGACAAGAACGTCACAAGTTATCATGATTGTGACGGATAAAGAAATAAATAAAGAATTATACTTGAAATTTGAGTTGGCAGGGTAGATTTGAGTCACTTTATTACCTTTAAGTTTGCAGATTTAGATGATTTTATTCTTTCTGTTTTGGAAATTTCATCGGAAATTTTTCTTCCATCTTTTAATCCAGATAGGTAGGCTATCCTTATAAGGCTGGCAGGGTCTAATTTTCCTATAATATTCTGATCTGAAAGCAGCTCTTTTCCATTTATTGTTCTGCGAGAATATTCATTTTGTATAGTAAATGACAGATCTCTGTTTTCTTCTATTATCTTGAATTTTTGTTTTTCTTTCAGATCATGCTCTTCGAATTTTGCTATAAAAATAATATCATAAGGATTGATATTATATAATAAATCACTTTCAAAAATATCTTCTGCTCTCACTTTTATACATGTATGAGTACCTAATTCTTTTAAGATGTAGAACCCGTTTTCTTTTATTGGTTCGAACTTCTGCAAATTGTAAATGTAACGAGGCTTGAATATCTTTCTGAAAAAATCAATTATTTTACCCACAATTAAATTCCTATTTTAAGTTTTTAATTGATTTAATCAGAACCCCAATTATTGTGTAATTTTGGCTGAATATTGTTTTTCGATCATTATCGATACCTAATATTGAAAAGTAAATCCCACGCTCACCGACAAAGGCTTGTCTGAAACAAATAGGGGTATCTTTAATTTTTACTAGAACTATATCACTATCACAAACTGATTCAGATCTGGAAATGATTGCAATGGTGTTGCTATCAAAATACGGAGATAAAAGATTGTTTGCAAATTCTACTGCGAAGAGTGAGTTTTTCTGGTTATCCTGGATACTGATTTTGTATAGATTGGTGTGGATTATTTTCCCGCATATATATCCATCTAATTCATCATAACGAATTAGAGGTATTGATGAAATAGTTTCTTCTTGTCGATAAGATTCAGATAATTTACCATCGGTAATTTCACCAACATTTACACCAAATATATCAGCAATGGATGAGACTGTAGCAATAGTAGGATTTCCAACACCACGTCTAAGGCTGTTAATCGTAGCAATTCCAAGGCCCGTCAATTTACTTAGGGCTTGTGAGTCTATATTGTTTTTTTTCATTAAGAAGTCAATGTTTTGTGAAATGTTAGAAAGTAAAGCATCAGCTTCAGTTGATTTTTTATTGTTTGGCTCTTGCATTATATTATCTCGTTGATATTATCTTGTCAGATGTCGGTGTTTATAAGCGTATCTTATAGATTGATATTTTATAATACAAGAGCTCAAAATAAGAGAAATACTGGTATCTTAGTGACATACAAGAAGATAATATTAAAGGTAGTATATTTTTTAGTATGTCAACCCTATAAATTTCGTTTTCTTGATAATAATCTATTTTATCTGGCTTTTAATACACCAGGGGAACTATATCTTATGGATTTCAAAAAGCTGTAACTTGAAAGACGATGGGTATAATATAAAAATAATGACTATTGTTATAATCGATTAAGTTTATTTTTTATCTATTAGTGGATTTATAATGTATCTTTAACACTGAAGAAGTAACATAAATAGTTATAATTAGAATCTAAAAGATAACGCCCGCAACAGCGGGCGTTATTCATGTTTTTATTTCCTCTCTATCATCGCCTTAAGTAATACCTTACCCACATCCTGAATATTAGGTTGCATCACAATAGAACCGTGGTCTCCTTTAATCGGGATAATAGTTAGTCGTTCATTTGGTACAATTTTATCCCATCCAAGAGAGGCATTTCCCTGAGCCGCTTCTTCGGTTGCTCTGAATAGCGTAACGTCTACGGCTGCCGGAGATGGCGTATAACTGTAGGCTGCAACAGCGATATTGTGGCGTAATTGCAAAAGATCGTTGATATTCTCAAGCGTGATTTGTGGTGGTAGTAAATTATTCTGTTCTGCAAAGGTCAGCATCGCATTGTAATCACGATTTTTAGCCAGTCTATACAGTTCATTACTGAAATGCTCTGGAATGCCTTCTGGCAGTAATTCAAGCAATGTGGTGCTTTTCTCAAATGGTATTCCGGCTTGCTGTTCTTCTGGAGTGAAGAATTCCAGATAATTGGAGGCGGAATCCAGTAATCCGACAAAGTTGACTGTCTCACCATCGGCGACCAGTTGGCAGGCTATTTCATAAGCAATAGTTCCGCCTGATGACCATCCTGCCAGATAATAAGGGCCATGAGCCTGTACCTGACGGATACATTCAATATATGTCTGAGCCATTTTGTTAACGGTGAGTTGTGCATTTTCTTCTGCATAGGCGTCACTGGTCGCGAGTCCATAAATTGACAGTTCACTATCTTCAATATAAGGAGCAAGATCGTAAGCATAGTGAATATCTCCATCTACCGCATGGACAAGAAACAGTGAGATATCACCATTACCTTTACGGATAGTCACCAGATTTTCTTGTTGAGAAAGCGCAGCATCTGACTGCATAAAAGCAGCCAGTTCACTGATGGTCGGATGGACAAGCAGATCACGTATCCCGATATCTTTGCCTAATACTTGTTGCAAGCGAACAGCAACCTGTAAAGTTAACAGGGAATGACCACCAAGCTCCAGAAAGTGATCGTGTCGTCCTACACGTTCCAGTCTGAGTACGTCCTGCCATATTTCTGCAATGATTTCCTCTGTTTTACCGACGGGAGCTTCATAATCACGACTGATAACAGCGGATTTATCTGGTATCGGCAATGCCCGACGATCTAATTTGCCGTTTGGTGTCAACGGGAATGTCTCCAGGAGCACAAAAGCACTGGGAACCATATAACTGGCTAAATGAGTGTGTAAGGCTTCACGCAGATTTTCCACATCTACTGTTGCTTCTGGTTGTGGTACTACATAGGCCACCAGGCGTTTGTCATTGGGAATGTCTTCCCGTACTATAACAATCGCGTCTTTGATATCAGGGTAGGCGAATAATCTGGCTTCAATTTCCCCCAGTTCGATACGGAATCCGCGGATCTTAACCTGAAAATCGTTGCGTCCGAGATACTCAATCGTACCGTCCGGCAACCAGCATCCTAAATCACCTGTTTTATACATTCTTGCATCGGATTGATGGTTGAATGGGTCAGGAATAAAACGTTCCCCCGTGAGTTCAGGTTGATTGAGATAACCGCGGGCAACGCCTGCGCCGCCAATATGGATTTCACCAGCAACACCAAGAGGAACAGGTCGCCCCTGAGTATCCAAAATATAAATGCGGCTATTGGTTAATGGATAACCAATGGGCAGGTTTGCCGCAGTATAAGCGGAATGACCATCTACTTTTAATACCGTGGCGATGACAGTGGTTTCCGTTGGTCCATAGGAGTTTATCCAGCAGCAGGATTGGGTTTCAGGCAGTGATTTCCAGAGGTTGAGATGGTGAAGCTCTGCTTTTTCTCCTCCAACAATCACCAGACGTAAAGAAGGGCTGAAACCGCACCGTCCTGCGGCTAATTCTTGTACCCATTGATGCCAGAAGGCAGTGGGGAGGTCAGTAACGGTGATTTTCTGTTCCTGTAAGAAACGGGCAAAGTTGCTATCTGGTACACGAAGATCTGCCGGTCGCAGAATTAAAGTCGCACCTGTCGCCAGTGTGGCAAAAATATCGGAGACGGTGGTGTCAAAAGCCACAGACGTAAATTGCAGCACGCGGTCAGTTGGTGTCAGTTCGTTAGTCTGGCGTTGGACATGAACAAAATTAACGACATTGCGGTGCTCAATCATCACGCCTTTCGGTTGGCCGGTCGAGCCGGAGGTATAGATGATATAGGCCAGATGATGCGGAGACAGCCCTGACAAATGCGGTTCAGTGTTATGGGTGCAATGTTGTGCTACGGCAGTTAAATAATCTTCACCATCCATTAACCAAACCGGTACGTGAGTTGTCAGACGATTTTGTAAATGTTGCTGAGTCAGTAACAATTTTGGTTTGCAGTCTGCCAGAATATAGCTCAACCTCTCGGTCGGATAATCTGTGTCCAGTGGTACATAACCGGCACCGGCTTTCAGTATCCCGAATAGGCCGATGATCATATCCAGACTGCGTTCAACACAAATAGCTACCCGATCATCCGGTTGCACTCCCGCGGCAATCAGAGTGTGGGCTAACTGGTTAGCACGTTGGTTCAGCTCAGTGTAACTGAGTTGTTCTTCACCACTTATCAGGGCAATGGCATCAGGTGAAACAACGGCTTGTTGTTCGAATAACTGATGGAGCAGCATATTTT
This sequence comes from Xenorhabdus sp. NBAII XenSa04, assembly GCF_963866145.1. Classification (NCBI taxonomy): domain Bacteria; kingdom Pseudomonadati; phylum Pseudomonadota; class Gammaproteobacteria; order Enterobacterales; family Morganellaceae; genus Xenorhabdus; species Xenorhabdus sp. NBAII XenSa04. The sequence goes on along the minus strand of NZ_CAWMEB010000450.1, from coordinate 12,161 downwards.
GCGGATAAACAATCTCAACACCGTTGAAATCTACCATTAACTGAGTGTGTTCTTCTGGTGGCAAGATAGTGATTGTCTGAATAGCCTGTTTCGGTGTGCTTTGCAGTGCGGTCACTAATTCTCTTAGTGCGGTCACCACATAGGCATTAATGCGAGCAGGGTCTATTTGCTGGTTACACTGAGCAGTCAGTTCAAATCCATCCTCATAAGCATCAACATCCAGTGATAAAGGATAATTGCTGCGTGACTCTTTCGTGTTGAGTGTTTCAATCCCTTCCCAGATTGATGAGAGCGCCTGTTCATCTTCATCAGACTCATCTGAGCTATGACGGAAATTGAGCAGACTGTTAAATAACGGCAGAGAAGCGGGAATGCCACTGCAACGTTGAGCAATCGCCAAAGGGGCTTGTTCATGTATCAGTAATGTACTAAGTTGTTTGTAAGTATCTTGTACTGTTTGTTGAACATTGCGTTCCCGCAGAATAACCCGGACAGGCAATGTGTTGATAAACATCCCTAATATTCGCTCTGTCTCTTCTCCACTCTGTAATCTTCCCAGTAACACTGTTCCGAAGACGACATCATCACGACCACTGCATTGTGCCAGTACCTGAGCCCAGGCAACATGGAACAAGACCGCAGTGCTGACACCCTGCTGGCGGGCACATTGCTGGATCATTTGAACCAAGTCATCATCCAATGTCAGAACATTTTCCACAATTTCATCGTTATTATTCTGAATATCGAGTAAACCAAATGGCAGGGTAGGTTCTTCTACATCACCGAGTAGCTGCCGGAAGTAGCTCTGATGCTGCTCAAGGGGAACATTTTTCGTCTGGGCAATAAAATTGCGATAGGGTAAAGGCGTTGGCAATTGCTCACTTTTTCCCTGTAGCAAGGTATTGACTTCATTAAATACCAATTTCAGCGATAAATGGTCGCAGACTAAATGATGATGCAGCAAGGATAACAGCCACTTGTCACTATGCGGATCTTTAGCGATGCTGGCGGACAATAAGGGGGCTTTGGTGACATCCATGCGTACCACGTCAGGATCGGTATAATCGCGCAGTTGTTGTTCAGCGTCAGTTTCAGATGACAATTCCAGTTCTGTGACAGGCATTGATGCGTGGCGATGAACCACTTGTACCGGCTCCGGCAGATTTTCCCAATACACTGCACTGCGCAGAATATCATGGCGGGCGATGACCTGTTGTACTGTCTGCAAAAACTCATCCAGACGTGCACGGTTGTCGAAAGTCATCAACAGATTGTCCAGATAGGTATCGCCGGTTGTTTCCAGTAAATGGTGGAACAGGATACCCTCCTGTAATGGCCCCAATGGATAAATATCCTGAATATTGGCAACGCCACCGGCAACTTGATCCACAATCTGATCAATGTTGTCTTGCGTCAGCGTGACCAACGGCAACATATCCGGTGTGATAGCCTGGCAGTTATCAGAGATAAGATTAGGGGGAACATCATAGGTAATGCCGTCACTGGCTGCTGTTTTTGTCAAACGTTCTGCCATTGCCATCAATGAGGGAGAAGAGAAGACGGCACCGATTGCCAAAGTAAAACCACGCTGGCGCAACTGTTCAATCAGACTAACCACTAACAGTGAATGCCCACCCAATTCAAAGAAATTGTCATACCGTCCGACTTGCTCTAACCTCAACAAAGTCTGCCAGATAGTTGCTAAAAGTTGCTCAGTTTCCCCTTGAGGAGCCTGATATTCACGGCTGACAATTGCAGAGCGATCCGGCTCTGGCAGGGCCTGACGATCCAGTTTACCGTTCGGAGTCAGCGGGAAGGCGTCCAGAACCACAAAGGCGCCAGGCAGCATGTATTCCATCAGACGGGCGCCAAGCTGTTCACGTAGCTGAACAATATCCAATGTTATTTTCGGTTGGGGTATCAGATAGGCGACCAAACGTTTATCACCGTTTTCATCTTCACGTGCGATAACGATGGCATCTTTGACTCCATCACAGGCCGCCAGTTGAGCTTCAATTTCTCCCAATTCAATCCGGTATCCGCGGATTTTGACCTGAAAGTCATTGCGTTCCAGATATTCAATTGTCCCGTTCGGTAGCCAGCGGCCTAAATCACCGGTTTTGTACATGCGGGCATGCGGTTGTTCGCTGAATGTATCAGGGACAAAACGTTCGGCGGTAAGATCGAGACGATTCAGATAACCACGGGCAACCCCGGCGCCACCGATATGAATTTCACCAGCAACACCAAGAGGAACGGGTTGTCTGTCTTTATCCAGAATATAGATCCGGCTATTGGTGAGCGGGTAACCAATCGGCAGAATTTCTGCCATGTAAGGTGAATGACTATCCAGCTTAAGAACAGTAGCGATAACCGTAGTTTCCGTCGGGCCGTAAGAGTTAATCCATTGGCATGAATGAGTTTCCGGCATGGATTGCCAGGTTAAGAAATGGCGAAGTTCGGCTTTTTCACCGCCAACGATCACCAGGCGCAAATATGGGCTGAAACCGCAACGTCCTGCTGCCATCTCCTGTACCCATAAGTGCCAGAAGGCGGTCGGGAGATCGGAAACAGTGATTTGTTGTTCCCGCAGGAATTCGGTAAAGGTGATATCGGGTATGCGCAGATCCGCAGAGCGCAGAACTAAAGTTGCACCAACCGCCAGTGTGGCAAAAATGTCGGAGACGGTGGTGTCAAAGGCAACAGACGTAAATTGCAGTACACGGTCAGATGATGTCAGTTCGTTGGTCTGGCATTGGACGTGAACAAAATTGACCACATTGTGATGTTCAATCATCACACCTTTTGGTTGGCCGGTTGAGCCGGAGGTATAGATGATATAGGCCAGATGGTGTGGTTCCAGCCCTAGCTGGTACGGATCAGGGTTGTATGCCGGTTGTTGTGCCATCGCAGCCAGATGGTTGTCACTGTCCAGTATCCAGGTTGGTATATCCGTTGATAAACGCGTTTGTAGGTGCTGTTGGGTCAGTAACAGCTTAGGCTGGCTGTCTGACAGAATATAAGCCAATCGCACTACCGGATATTCGCTATCCAGTGGTACATAGCCCGCACCGGATTTTAATATTGCCAACATGGCAATCACCATATCCAGACTGCGTTCGACACAGAAAGCGACGCGGTCATCAGGTTGTACACCTGCTGAAATCAGTGCGTGCGCCAGTTGGTTGGCACGTTGGTTCAGTTCTGTATAACTGAGATGCTCTTCACCGCTGACCAGCGCAATGGCATCGGGTGAGAGAGAGGCCTGTTGTTCAAGCAGTTGTTGCAACAGCCGTATATCTTGTGGAGAAGCGACACTGGCACCATTGAAATCTACCAGTAACTGGCGACGTTCAGCGGATGGCAGAACCGGGATAGACTGAATATTTTGCTCAGGGGCATTTTGCAATGCGCGCACCAGCCCTCTTAATGCAACGTCCATATAGGCGTTAATGCGGGCAGGATCGATTTGCTGGCTACACTGAGCAGTCAGTGAGAAGCCATCATCAAAATCATCCACATCCAGTGACAAGGGATAATTGCTGAGCTCTCCGGTGTCAAGAGTCTGTATCCCTTCCCAGGCTGGTGATATAGCGTGCTCGTTGTCGCTCGAATTATGACGAAAATTAAGCAGGCTGTTAAATAAAGGCAGAGAAGCTGGAATATTGCTGCAACGCTGGACAACCGCCAAAGGAGCCTGTTCATGTGCCAGCAATTTGCTGAGTTGCTGGTACGCTTCCTGTACCGTTTGTTGAACTGAACGATCCTGTAGCGTTATGCGGACAGGTAATGTGTTGATGAACATTCCCAGTATTCTTGCCGTGTCTTCCCCACCTTGTAACCGTCCCAATAAAACAGTCCCGAAGATCACATCATCCCGGCCGCTGCATTTCGCCAGTACCTGTGCCCAGGCAACATGAAACAAAACCGCAGCACTGACACCTTGCTGGCGGGCACAGTCCCGTAGCGTTTGCGCCAACTCATTGTCCAGTGTGAAAACAGCTTCTGCAATCTGGTGACGGCTGCCCTGTATATCAAGCAGTCCAAAAGGCAGAGTCGGCTCTTCCACATCTTCCAACAGTTGTTGGAAATAAGCCTGATGATTTTCCAACGGAATGTTTTTGGTCTGAGCGATAAAATTGCGATAAGGCAAGGGCGCAGGTAAGTCTTCGCTTTGTCCCAGTAATAAGGCTTCAACTTCGTCGAATATCACTTCCAGTGACAAATGATCACAAACCAGGTGATGGTGCTGTAAAGCCAGTAACCAACGCGGATTTTGTGAAGAATGGTGTTGTAAAGAACGCTCTGGCGCAATACTGGCGGACAATAATGGCGCTCTTGTAATATCCATACGTGTCGAATGAGAGTCGGTATGATGGCGCAGTTGTTGTTCTGCGCTGCCTTCTCCTGACAGTGTTAATTCTTTAACAGGAAGTGGTGCATGACGGTAAACCACCTGAACTGGCTCTGGCAAGTTATGCCATTGGACGGCACTTCGCAGGATATCATGACGATCGATAACTTTTTGCATAGCCAGCAGGAAAGTATCCAGACGTTGGCGGCTGTCAAAAGTCATGATGACGCTATCGAGATAAATATCGCCTTCGGTTTCCAGTAAATGCTGGAACAAAATCCCTTGCTGTAATGGACCGAGTGGGTAGATATCCTGAATATTGCTGACACCACCTGTTACCTGAGCGACTATCTGATCAATATTACCTTGTGACAACGTGACTAATGGCAGCATGTCCGGTGTAATTGCTTGACAGTTAGTTGGGATCAGGTTTGGTGGCACAACCGGACTGTTTGCCTCTGAACCAGCGTGCGCCGTTAGATGCGTTGCCATCGCAGCCAATGTTGGCGCGGAGAAAACAGCACTGACATCAAGAGCACAATTGCGCTGACGTAGCTGTTCGATCAGGCTGACGACTAATAATGAGTGGCCTCCTAGCTCAAAGAAATTGTCATGACGCCCAACGTGTTCCACTCCGAGCAATTCTTGCCAGACTGTTGCCAGTTGTTGTTCCGCGTCTCCTGCTGGAGCCTGATATTCCCGGCTGATGATAGCCCTACTATCAGGGGCTGGCAGTGCCTTGCGATCAACCTTTCCGTTAGGCGTCAGGGGGAAGGCATCCAGAATGACATATGCGCTTGGTAGCATATATTCCATCAATTGAGTGCTTAATTGTTCACGCAACTGAATGATATCCAGTGTTGTTGCGGACTGTGTTGTTGTAAATTGTGGCACCAGATACGCCACCAGACGTTTATTGCCGCTTTCGTCTTCATGCACGGTAACGACGACATCCTTGACACCATCACATTTAGCCAGTTGTGTTTCAATTTCGCCCAGTTCAATGCGGAAACCTCGGATCTTGACCTGGAAATCATTACGCTCCAGATATTCAATCGTGCCATCAGGCAGCCAACGGCCTAAGTCCCCGGTTTTATACATCCGGGCATCAGGCTGTTCACTGAATGGATCAGTCACGAACCGCTCAGCGGTGAGGTCAGAGCGGTTCAGATACCCGCGGGCCACGCCTAAGCCACCGATATAGATTTCACCCGTAACACCAATGGGTACAGGTTGTCCCTGAGTATTGAGGATATAAATGCGGGTATTGGTGAGCGGGTATCCAATAGGGACTGTACCCGTCAGACAAGGGGAGTGACTGTCCGGTTTCCATACTGTGGCAATCACTGTGGTTTCCGTTGGGCCATAAGAGTTTATCCAACGGCAGGATTGGGTTTCCGCTAACGATTGCCAGGTGTTGAAGTGACGGAGTTCGGCTTTTTCCCCACCGACAATCACCAGCCGTAAAGAAGTACTGAAACCACAGCGGCCAGCCGCCATCTCCTGTACCCACAGGTGCCAGAATGCGGTGGGTAAATCGGAAACGGTGATCGCTTGTTCCTGTAAGAATTGGCTGAAGTTTTTGTCAGGAATGCGCAGATGAGCATCTCTCAGCACTAATGTTGCTCCGACGGCCAGGGTGGCAAAAATATCGGAGACAGTGGTATCAAAGGCCACTGAGGTAAATTGCAGTACCCGATCCGCCGGGGTCAGTTCATTGGTTTGACACTGGACATGCACAAAATTGACCACATTGCGGTGTTCAATCATGACGCCTTTCGGCTGCCCGGTCGAGCCGGAGGTGTAGATGATATAGGCCAGATGATGGGGTTCCAATCCCCGTTGTTGTGGTTCGGGATTGTAGTTGGGCTGTTGTGCCACATAATCCAGATAGTCATCATCATCCATGACCCAGACAGGGACGTTGGTCGTTAAACGGCTTTGTAAGTGATGCTGAGTCAATAATAATTTAGGTTCACAATCTGACAGAATGTAAGCCAGACGTTCAGTGGGGTATTCAGGATCTAATGGTACATAACCGGCACCAGCTTTCAGGATACCGAACAGGCCAATAATCATGTCCGGCCCACGCCCGACACAAATCGCCACGCGGTCATCCGGCTGCACACCAGCGGTAATCAGAGCATGGGCCAGTTGGTTAGCTCGCTGGTTCAGTTCAGCATAACTAAGTTGCTCTTTACCGCTAATCAACGCAATAGTATCAGGTGAATGCCCGACCTGTTGCTCAAGGAACTGTTGGAGCAACCTATCTTGTGGAAAACAGGCCTCTCTGGCATTGAAATCTGCCAGTAATTGGGTTCGTTCATGGGGCATCAGCAGTGGAAGATCTGCCACACGTTGTGAATCATCGCTAACCATAGCGGCCAGAAGCGTTTGCAGATAACCTGCCATACGTTTCATGGTGGTCTGGTCAAACAGATCGCTGGCATATTCCAGTTCACCGATTAATCCATTTTCGGTGTCATGGAGTGATAAGGAAAGATCAAAGTGTGAACTGTCTTCGGATAGATCCAGTTCACTGATGGTTAATTCTGGCAGCTCAAACTGCTGTTGGCCGGGAGTATTATCCAGTGACAGCATAACCTGAAAGATAGGACTATAACTCAGGCTGCGGGGTGGTTTTAATGCTTCAACTAATTGTTCAAATGGAAAATCCTGATGTTCAAAAGCCTGCAAAGTATGTGCTTTCACATGTGCCAGTAATTCGCTGACAGTGGGATTATTCTGTAATTGAACCCGTAACGCTAAGGTATTGACAAAAAAGCCGATTAACGGTTCCAGATCGCGATGTTTGCGATTAGCTACGGGAGTGCCTATGACTACATCATCTTGTCCACTCAGGCGGGAAAGTAATATTGACCATCCTGCCAGCAAGGTCATAAATAAAGTAGCGCCATGACGTTGAGCGAAAGCCTTTAATTTTCCGGTCAAATCTGGTGACAACGTAACGATAGCCTCTCCTCCGGCATAGGTTTGCCGTGAAGGACGAGGTCTGTCAGTCGGAAGTGTCAAAAGTGCCGGGGCATCTTGTAGAGCGCTACGCCAGTAATCCAGTTGTTTCTCCAGTGCTTTACCCTGTAATTTCTGCCGTTGCCAGAGAGTATAATCAGCATATTGGATCCTTAGTGGGGGTAATGGGTCAGGCATCCCGTGGCAGAAACTTTGGTAAAGGGTGGAAAATTCCTGCATTAACACGTTGACTGACCAACCATCCGAAATAATGTGGTGCTGAGTTAATAGCAGGGTATGTTCATCTTCTGCGAGCTTGAATAATTGCCCCCGTATTAAGGGGCCGTTTTCAAAATCAAAGGGGTGGGTCGCTTCAAACTGCATGGCACTCTGAATCGTCGCCTGCTGTTCATCTTTGGTTAACCGGCTGAGATCTTCAGTCATTAAAGAAAAACCATAATCCGCATGATGAACGATTTGCAGGGCCCCTCCTTCCGCCCCGGTTTTTCCTTCAACCTTGACTTTATTTTCTGTCAATGTCGTTGGTGTATGCGCAGCCGATGTCATCGTAGTACGCAAGATCTCATGACGAGCGACAATCCGATCCAGCGCGGCCTGTAAGGCCGGCTTGTTCAGATGACCTTGCAGATGGAGAGCGGTTGGAATGTGGTACGCTGTCAGCGCCGCCGGATCTAATTGAGCAAGGAACCATAGGCGCTGTTGCGCCCAGGATAATGGTATTTCCTGCTGTGGATCTCTGGCAGGGATCTGATCTTTTTCTGCGGTCAGGCTGCTTTGAATACGTTCTTTTAGTTTCTTCTGGAGTACTGCTTGCCTTAATTGATTTAGTGTTTGTTCATTTTTATTCATTGTTGGCCTCCATTGGGTTGATCTCCATTTAGCATGGCAAGCAACTCTTCTTCGGATAGGTTTTCCAGCTCTTTTTGAATCTCTTCAATATCCTGATCAAAATAGGTTTCTACCTGTTTTGACAGGATAAATTCAGCAAGTTTGGATAAGGTTGAATGACGGAAAATATCTGCAATTGAGATTTCCAGATGGAATTCTTCATGTAGTCGCGTTGATAATTGCATGATTGATAAAGAATTTCCTCCAAGTTCAAAGAAGTCATCATGACGACCAACCAACTCCAGTCCCAGTAGGTTTTGCCAGATAGCAGCCAGTTGTTGTTCTGCTTCTCCTTGTGGTGCTTCATACTCCCGCGTTGCAGTAGCAGAACGGTCAGGTGCAGGCAGAGATTTACGATCCAGTTTACCGTTCGGGTTCAGCGGGAAAGCATCCAATACGATAAAGGCACTGGGGATCATGTAATCCAGCAGATGATTGCTCAGTTGTTCGCGTAAGCTGGCGACTTCCAGCGCGGCATCAGGGTGTGGCACCAGATAAGCCACCAGACGTTTATCACCTGTTTCATCTTCACGAACCATGGCGATAGCATCTTTGACTCCCTCACAAGCTGCTAGTTGAGTTTCGATTTCACCTAGTTCAATGCGGAATCCGCGGAGCTTGATCTGAAAATCATTGCGTCCGAGATATTCAATCGTACCGTCCGGCAGCCAGCGGCCTAGGTCACCGGTTTTGTACATGCGGGCATGTGACGGTTCGGTTGATAATTCAGCAAATGGATCAGGGACAAAACGGTCTGCCGTGAGTTCAGGTTGATTGAGATAACCGCGAGCCACACCAGCACCTGCAATATAGATTTCACCGGAAACGCCCATCGGGACAGGTTCTCCACGCGTATCAAGGAGATAGATGCGCGTGTTGGCGAGAGGATAGCCAATCGGTAAAGTTTCTGCGCTATAGACAGAAGTACTATCCAATTTCAGCACTGTAGCAATAACGGTGGTTTCCGTTGGGCCATAAGAGTTAATCCAGCGGCATGAACGGGTCTCCGGCAGCGATTGCCAGGTCATAAAATGACGCAGTTCCGCTTTTTCCCCGCCGACAATCACCAGACGCAGAGAAGGGCTGAAACCACAACGTCCTGCGGCCATCTCTTGTACCCACAGGTGCCAGAAAGCAGTAGGTAAATCCGTCACCGTGATTTTCTGTTGCTGTAAGAATCGGGCAAATGCACTATCTGGTACACGCATTTCGGATGGACGTAATACTAAAGTTGCACCGGCAGCGAGTGTCGCAAAGATATCCGACACAGTGGTATCGAACGCAACGGAAGTAAATTGCAGTACCCGATCTGCCGGAGTCAGCTCATTGGTTTGACGCTGGACATGCACAAAATTGACTACATTGCGGTGTTCAATCATCACCCCTTTGGGCTGCCCGGTGGAGCCGGAAGTGTAGATGATATAGGCCAGATGATGGGGTTCCAGCCCTAACTGTTGCGGTTCGGGGTTGTGAGTGGGCTGCTGTGCCATCAGCTCTGCATGATGATGATTATCCAGGTTCCAGACAGGTACATCGGTTGATAAGCGAGTCTGTAAGTGTTTCTGGGTCAGCAATAACTTAGGTGCACAATCTGACAGAATATAATTCAGGCGTTCAGTCGGGTAGTCTGTATCCAGTGGCACATAACCAGCACCGGCTTTTAAGATCCCGAACAAGCCGACCACCATATCCAAACCACGCTCAACACAAATCGCCACGCGATCGTCCGGCTGTACCCCTGCTGCAATCAGTGCGTGCGCCAGTTGATTGGCTCTCTGGTTCAGTTCCTTGTAAGTGAGTTGCTGTTCTTCACCAGCTTGTCCTTCACCAATTTGCTCTGTGCTAATTTGTTTGCTGTGAATCAATGCGATAGCATCAGGAGTGAGCGCAACCTGCTGTTCAAATAGCTGCTGGAGTAACATATCCTGAGGGCAGTCAACGTTGGTCCTGTTAAAGTCTACCAATAGCTGTGTACGCTCTGCCGGTGGCAGGATGGTGATAGATTGAATAGGTTGCTTTGGCCTATTCTGTAATGCCGTCACCAGTGCTCTCAATGCCGTCTCCATATAAACGTTAATGCGGGTCGGGTTAACCTGACGGTTGCATTGAGCCGTTAACGCAAAGCCATTTTCAAAATCATCCACATCCAATGACAAGGGATAATTACTGCGTTCTTCACTGCTGAACGTCTGAATGCCTTCCCAAACTGGTGAACCAGCCTGTTGATCGTACCGTTGGCTATGACGGAAATTGAGCAGACTACTAAAAAGTGGCTGAGGTGCCTGAATACCACTGCAACGTTGGGCGATGGCTAACGGGGTCTGTTCATGCTCCAGTAATGCACTGAGTTGTTGGTAAGTTTCCTGTACCACCTGTTGCACAGTACGTTCCTGTAACAGGATACGTACAGGCAGAGTATTGATGAACATGCCGAGCACTTGAGTGGTATCCGTTCCTCGTTGAGAACGGCCCAATAAGACTGTACCGAAAACAACATCTTCCCGTCCGCTGCATTGTGCGAGAACCTGTGCCCACGCCACATGGAACAGAACAGCGGCACTGACTCCCTGTTGACGGGCACAATCACGTATCTGATGAGCTAATTCATCATCCAAAGCAAATTCAGCTTCTTCTATCTTACTGTTTTCATTCTTACTGTTTTCATCTGAATCGTCGTGTTCATCGTGATTACCTTGGATATCAAGTAAGTCAAAAGGCAAAGTAGGCTCATCCACATCACCCAAAAGCTGGTGGAAATAGGTTTGATGTTTTTCCATCGGTACTGAGCGGATTTGGGCGATAAAGTTACGGTAAGGCAGAGAAGGCGGTAAATGGTCTTTTTGCCCAAGCAGTAACATTTCAACTTCATTGAAGATCATTTCCAGCGACAAATGGTCACAAACCAGATGATGGTAGAGTAATGCCAAATGCCAGCAGTCAGTTTGTGGATCTTTGGCAACATTGGCAGACAATAATGGTGCTTTGGTGATATCCATCCGTATTAAACGGGGGTCTGTCGCATCACGTAATTGCTGTACAGTGTCGATATCAGATAACAGCTCTGATTCGATGATTGGCAGAGGTGCATGGCGATAAACCACCTGCACAGGCTCCGGCAGGTTATTCCAATGAAATGCACTGCGCAGAATATCGTGGCGGTCGATGACTTGTTGCAATGTCAGCAGGAAAGTATCCAGACGAGCCCGGCTGTCAAAACTCATCAGTAGATTGTCCAGATAAATATCGCCTTTTGTTTCCAGCAAGTGATGGAACAAAATTCCTTCCTGTAATGGCCCTACCGGGTAGATATCCTGAACATTGGTAACACCACCAGAAACATGAGTCACAATCTGGTCGATGTGATCCTGGGTCAGAGTAACTAACGGCAACATTTGCGGTGTGATGGATTGGCAATCGTCAGTAATGAGGTTAGGTGGTACATCATATGTGACAGTATCATCTAATGCTGTATCCATCAGGCGTGCTGCCATTGCCATCAAAGTTGGAGAGGAGAAGACGGTACTCACTTCCAGAGTGAAACCTCGCTGGCGAAGTTCTTCGATTAAATTGACAACCAGCAACGAATGTCCGCCTAATTCAAAGAAATTGTCATGACGTCCAACTTGTTCCAATCCCAATAAGGCTTGCCAAACAGACGCTAATTGCTGTTCAGTTTCCCCCTGAGGAGCCTGATATTCCCGACTGATAATAGCGGAGCGGTCGGGAACGGGCAGTGCCTTGCGATCCAGTTTGCCATTCGGGGTCACAGGAAAGGCGTCTAAGATGACATAGGCACTAGGTAGCATGTACTCCATCAGGCGGGTACTCAGTTGTTCGCGCAACTGAATGATATCCAGTGTTGTTGCGGACTGTGTTATTGCAGATTGTGTTATTGCAGATTGTGGGATCAGATAGGCCACCAGACGCT
>NZ_CAWMEB010000449.1:0-940 GCF_963866145.1 Xenorhabdus sp. NBAII XenSa04 | reverse complement strand
GCAGTAAAAAAAGGAGAGATGACATACGTCAAGATAATGAGGCGTTCATCCTGAGCTGATCAGGCAATGAACGGGGAGCCTTCCATCGCTGTGCTCAGCACATCGCGAGCTCCTGCAATAACTCAACACAACCTCACTCTGCTACACATTATCTGACGCATCATGGAACGGTGAACCTGAACCGACACGCAGAGACTTGTTAAAAAAATGAATAAAAACAGAGAAAAAGTGACAAGAGAGGCGGGAATGGTGCAGAAATCGGCACGGTCAAAAATTGAGTTGTTCAGGAAAGCATTTATTACCCATGCCCGACAAGCGGGTGGGAGCTTTGCCACGGTGGCGGATCGTGAGCGGATTGCCCTGCAATTCCTGAATTTTCTAAAAGATAGCGGGATCAAGCTCCGGCAGATGGACAGCCTTAAAGCGAAATATATTGAGCGCTATATTGCAGAGAGAAAGGTCAATTCTATTAGCCACCGAACCCTGCAAAATGAAATGTCCGTGCTCAGAGGTGTGTTAGCGCAAGCCGGAAAGCATAAGTTGGCTGATCCTGATAATGTTCGCCTGAGCAACCGGGCACTCGGTATTGCTGAAATCGACCGAAAAGGCACAAAAACGGCGCTGACACCAGCGGCATTCAGCAAAATCTTTCAGCAGGTCGAACAAAAAGACCGGAATGTGGCGGCGGTGATGCAACTGGCCTATGTGTTGGGACTGCGTACCAAAGAAGCCGTGGAAGCCTATAAATCCTTAGCCACCTGGAAAAAAGCCCTGGAAAATGGGCAGACCTCTGTGCGGGTGATATTTGGCACCAAAGGCGGACGGCCGAGGCAGACGACCATATTGGATCGGGCAGCGCTGCAACATGCTATTGCTTATGCCGAGCGAGAGCAGGCAGAGCGGGGTGGAAAACTGATTGATAAACCGACGATCACGCAGG
>NZ_CAWMEB010000448.1:0-33181 GCF_963866145.1 Xenorhabdus sp. NBAII XenSa04 | reverse complement strand
TATTTTGAAAGCTTATTTATTTTGAAAGCTTTTATTCATCATTATGATGTTAAAAATCTCATTTACTATCAGCAAATTAGTTTTTATAAATTTAGAGTTGTTATAAACAGATTTATGTTCAGCGATACTATTTTCATAAAGCTCAATTAACTCCTCAGCAGTCATTCTTTTTGATGGTTTGTGATAATAAAACCCGGCTGCTTTTGCACCTTTATTCCCAATTGTTCGCTGATTTAGAATGTGTTTTATCTTTATAATGTCCCGGCTTTTGATTAATTTTTTATCATATGCTTCGGTAAGAATATCTTGTGCTTCTTCAGTTTCACATCTTGCAAATTGCACTGCGAGATACAGAGGCAAATTCCCCCGTTCGACTGCAGAGAGAAGTTTATGCTCTCCCTTATCAAGAAGCATATTTATACTGCTCACCCAGTTCGATGAATACCCAGTAATCTCACTTATTTCGGAGTCTGAAAGTCCTCTGATTTTCATATCTTTTATTACCTGTAATAACTCATTGGAACGTGGTCTCCTCCTTGCAATGTTTTCAACCAAACTCATAACGTAAGCATCTTCTTCTGATACATCTCTTATAATTGCTGGAATAATGGTTTCACCTAATGCAACGAGAGACTCTATTCTCCCTTGACCACAAATTAAAGCATATTTGAAATCGTCTTCATCAATCGCTCTTGCGCTTATAGGCTTGCTTAATCCTCTTTTTTTTATGCTTTCCTTAATTTCTTCATGCACTACCTTATTTCTAGTTCGTGGGTTAAGAAATTTTATTTTTGCAATCTCAATTTGAATTATTGGGAATTCATTTGTTTCAGGCAGCATATAGTTCCCTCACTTTCATGCGAGTAATAATTTGTAGAAGTTTATCCAGATTATCAAATCTATAGAGATCTAATCGAATGTTGTTTGTTTCCGTCATGCACATTTTACTATATTCGTTTTCAATCTTTGGTATGATATAAAAATCAAGTGGTGAAATATTTTGTGAATCCATTCGTATAACAATTGTTATGTCTGCTTTCTGTGAGTTATCAAACCGGACTTTCCATCTAAGTTTACCTGATTTCATATGTATGCATTTAGTAATAAGGACGGAAATTAAAAGCTCATCATTGATGTAAAGCATTGGGGCATATTTATATTCGTCTATATAGCAGTTACTTTTTAAAATTTCCCCCTTAAAATCCTCAATTATGCCTGAGTAAAATGATCTTAGTGCTTCATTTATTTGGATATAGCTGTAATCATGTTCTGGCTTATAACCAATCAAAGTATATGCTCTTAAAAGACCACCAAATCGGGTTCTGTAAACAGAAGATGAAGGGCCTGTATCATCTTCATCAATGATAAAGCCTGATAGTTTTCCATTAGATTCTAATTTTTGTTTTAGCTTTTCTAAAAGCTCTTCATTAGTCAAATGTATGGATCGGAGCTGAATTATTTCTTGAGCTTTATTATATTTTTTCTTTGAAATAATGGGTTTATATGCCTTGTCACATCTAACCCATTCATTTTTGGGATTTTTTACAAGCCTACTTTTTAGTTTAGATGAAGTTTTGTTATATATGTTGTTTCCAATATATTTTTCATTTGTCAAGATTTGATGTATTTTTGCACGAGTCCATAATGTTCCATTTTCTGCAGGTATATTCTGTTCATTTAATCTCTCAGCAATAATGAATTCTGGCATGTTATCATCTATAAAGAGATCATAGATTCTATTTACAATTTTTATCTCATTTTTTGGTCCCGGAATTAATATTACCCTATCTGTTTGAATACTCTTTCTTTTGCGGAAGCTCAATATTTCTTTAGCTATGCCATTTTCATTTAGTAAATCTTCGAGGTGTATGATAATCGAGAAGAGATGTGAATTATTTAGCTGATATGACCGACAGCTTTCGTTATGTGGCCTCAAGGTACCCATTCGTAAATGGCTATGCTTAGTCCACATAGGTTAATAGTGTGATTATTAATTCTTTAACTAAATCAAGATAGTTAACCCATCATGGGAGAGTTATGCGGCAATAACTTTGTATTTTTGAGACGAAACATAGTCACTCCACCATTGCATGAGAACCACCCGTTCTGTGAGATACTCTGCACGATTGTAGGCTGCAATTATTTCATCTTTCTTCGAGTGGGCAAGGGCGGCTTCTAAGACATCAGTCCTAAATTTGCCAGACTCCTCAGCAGCCGTTCTAGCGATTGATCGCATACCGTGAGCTACAAGCTCACCTCCGAAACCCATACGGATTATGGCCGCATTAGCTGTTTGTTCATGCATGTGATTGAGTGGAGCTTTGATACTGGGGAAAACCCACTCTCTATGCCCGCTGATGGCTTTCATTGAATCCAAGACTCGCAAAGCTTCTTTGCTCAGTGGAACTTTGTGAGGCTTCTTCATTTTCATAAACTCCGCCGGGATGTTCCACATGCCGGTTTCAATATCAATATCTGACCATCTTGTGCGAACAGCTTCACCTGGGCGAACCCATGTGAGAAGTTGCCACTCAATCAGTAGCCTTGTTTCCAAACGGATAGAAGCATTGTTTAGAGCAACTAGGAAGCGAGGGAGTTCGGAAGGGGGTAATGCTGGCATATTCTGTTTTTTTGGCTTGCTGAACCGTTGCCCCAGGTTGTCTGCCGGGTTGAATTCTATGAGTTCTTCTGTTGCTGCATAGCGGAAAATTTCATTCAGGCGGGATATGATGCGGCGAAGTGTTTCAAGGACACCTCGTTTTTCTATGGGTTCTAAATGCTGTTTAAGCATTTTAGGGCGAATCTCCTTAATGGGGGTATCACCCAACGTGGGAAAGATATTTCTCTCTAGGCTTCGCCAGATGTCGTTAGCATGATCCTGGGAGATGCCTGACGTTTTGACTTTCTCATCAAGCCACTTCTTGGCTACTGCTTGAAATGTATGTTCCGTGGCATCTTTCAGGGCATTGGCTTTCTGGGTGTTATGAACTTGTGGGTCTATACCATTTGCAAGCAACGACAAGTATTCATCACGTAAAGCTCGTGCCTTCGCAAGTGTAAGGTGAGGGTAGGTTCCTAAGCTCACCTTAGTTCGCTTTTTGGTCACAGGCACTGCATATCTGAAATACCAATTTTTCTTCCCTCCCTTCGCCAAGGGAGCGATACGCAGGAGCAAACCATCGCCGTCAAAAAGGTTAACCTCTTTCTCGGCAGGTTTGGTGCTTTTGATTTCAGTGTCAGTAAGCTTCTTAGCGATTTTTGCCATTTTGGGACCCTCAAGTTTTGGACCCTTTATGTTGGGTCCCAAAAAGGGTGCCATAACGAGTAGTTTCTAGCAATTCTCGATAGACTACCATAGACGCAAAAAAGCCCGCAAAGCTTGTGCTGTGCGGGCTTAGTAGACTTCATTGTACTTCAAACAACTAAAAATTGGTGGAGCTGGCGGGAGTTGAACCCGCGTCCGAAATTCCTACATCCTTGGTACTACATGCTTAGTCTAGTCTTTACATTCGCTTGCCAGCTGCGGACAGACACGCCACTAACAAACTAGCCTGATTGAATTTAACGCTTCAACCCCAAGCAAGGCATCCACGCGATCTCTTTTGGGTTTGACCTCTCTTGATCCCCGTCCTAAGAGCGGAGGCTAGGGAGAGAGGGCTCTGCGCAGGTTATTAAGCTGCCAGTGCGTAGTTTTCGTCGTTTGCGACTATTGTTTTGCGGCTTTTTACGAGGCCAACCGCCCCTCGGCATGCACCTTGGGTTTCGCGAATCCCGTCGAATCCAGAATCAGCCCCAAGTATGTTAAACGCAAGTATATCAGAATACTGGGGAATAATGCTAGTGATTAACGCCCTGCATTCTTCATAATTCGTGCTTTGTCTAATTTCCACTCACGTTCTTTAATGTCTGAACGTTTATCGTGCGCTTTTTTACCTTTTGCAACGCCAATTTTGATTTTGCACCAAGCGTTTTTCCAATAAAGGGAAAGTGCAACGATAGTATAACCTTCGCGATTAATCCGTCCGTACAAGGAATCAAGTTCGCGCTTGTTAAGTAATAGCTTACGTGACCGTGTGGGATCACAGACCACATGGGAAGAGGCGACATTCAATGGCGTGATCGTGGCTCCAAAAAGATAAGCATCACCATCTTTGAGCAAAACATAACTCTCACTGATATTTGCTTTACCAGCGCGCAGCGATTTAACTTCCCAACCTTGTAGTGATAAACCGGCTTCGAATTCTTCTTCAATAAAGTATTCGTGACGGGCTCGCTTATTCATGGCAATAGTTGCCGAACCGGGTTTGTGTGCTTTTTTCTTTGTCATAATGCGTTGTATTATACTGTAAGCGTTAATGAAAGAAATCTATTCTGCATGATATTTAACGATAAGTGGACATTTATTGCTCTAAATCTCGTCGGGTTTTTATTTAACCACATTAAAGTGATACTATTCGGCGCTGTTACGTTTTACAGGAAATGATATGCCACAGATTAGTCGCTCTGCGTTAGTTCCTTACAGCGTGGAACAAATGTATAAATTGATCAATGACGTGAAATCTTATCCGGATTTTTTGCCGGGATGTGTGGGTAGCCGTGTCATAAGTAGCAGTGATAATGAGATGACGGCTTCTGTTGATGTCTCCAAGGCGGGGATTAGTAAGACGTTTGTGACGCGAAATACGTTATTTGATAATAAAAGTATCAATATGCAGTTGGTTGATGGCCCTTTCCGCAAGCTAATGGGCGGATGGCATTTTACACCGCTTAGTGAGGATGCCTGTAAGATTGAGTTACATCTCGATTTTGAATTTACTAATAAGTTGATTGAGTTAGCTTTCGGTAAGGTTTTTAAAGAGCTAACCGGTAATATGGTTCAAGCTTTTACCCAACGTGCACGAGAGGTTTATAGTGCCTGATATCAATATCGAAGTTATCTATGCTTTACCTGAACGGCAGTATCTGCGTAAGGTAAAATTACCTGAAGGTGCAACTGTCGAACTGGCAATTGTGGAATCAGGTATTTTAGCATTACGTAGTGATATCGATTTGGCTAAGAATAAAATCGGTATTTATAGCCGTCCGGCTAAGTTAACAGATACGTTGGAAGAAGGGGATCGTGTAGAAATTTATCGTCCCCTTATTGCGGATCCAAAAGAAATGCGGCGTAAACGGGCTGAACGAGCGAAAAATAGTGCTCAATAAACATCCATTTGTTACTTATGCGCCAAATAACTATCTGGCGCATAAGTAAAATCGCATACTTTATCCATTTTGAGGTAAAGTTTTTTCATTTTTGATATCAGTTAAAACACCATTGCTATCAAAAATGAGTGTCAGTGTCTCTTGTTTTACTTTCGCATGACCAGGTTGCTGACGGAAGATGTAGTACCAGGTTTGGCTCCCAAATGGGTCTGTCAGCATTGGTGTTCCCAAAGTGTAAGTAACTTGCTGTTGGGTCATCCCTTTATGAATTTTTGATACCTCAGCCGATGTCAGGTAATTCCCTTGATTAATATCAGGACGATAAACAACTCGCTCAAACATGGAGCAACCCGCAGTTAGCATAACCAACGATACAGTAGCGGCAGTCAACAATTTACAGCGCATAGTAATTACATTCCTTTAGGAGTCAGGCCGTCGATAATAATAAACATTATAGAGTTTGAAAACCTTTATGCCATTTACCTATATCTTTAATTTTGAAATCTGTAAAATATATGACTTCAAGCATACAAAAAAGTTGTATACACGTCGTCTTTCAAGTTACAGCTTTATTGACTGCATCTTGAAATCCATAGGGTATTTAATTTATGCCTCTAATAGTTCTTTTGCATTAGCCAACGTGTTTTTTGTAACTTCACTTCCTGCCAGGAGACGGGCAAGCTCCTGAAGACGGGATTTTTTGTCCAATAGCTGCATTCGGGTTTCTGTTTCTTCTCCGTCAGTTTGTTTGCTGACGTAAAAGTGTTGGTGACCACATCCTGCAACTTGCGGTAAATGTGTAACACACATAACCTGGGTTGATTCACCTAATTCACGAAGAAGCCTGCCTACAATCATTGCTGTTGGGCCACTGATACCAACATCAACTTCGTCGAAAATTAATGCAGGAGTTTCCGTTTTTTTAGCGGTAATAACCTGAATAGCCAGAGCAATACGAGAAAGCTCACCACCTGAAGCCACTTTCGCCAGTGCTTGATGGGGCTGCCCAGGGTTAGTTGTAACGTTAAATTCCACCTTGCTGGCTCCATCAATATTTAAATGTTCAGGTTCGAATATAACATCAATGGTGAAACGCCCATGAGGCATGGAAAGCTGGTGCATACTGTTGGTGATAAGATGGCTTAATTCAAGGGCGTACTGTTGGCGGACCTGATGCAGTTTTTCTGCAACGTTGAGTGTTTGTTGATAGTGTAAACTAACAAGTTCACTGAGATGAGCACAATCATCTTCTTGCTGTGAAAGTTGGTGTTGTTCTTCCAGAAGCTGCTGGTGTAAAGCTGGTAGTTCTTCCGGAGAGACATAATGCTTACGCGCTATACTGATTTGTTGCGATATTTTTTGTTCTAATTCAAACAGGCGGTTAGGATCTAATTCCAGTTGATCTCTGTAATGACGCAATTCATCACTGACTTCACTGATTTGGATAGCAGCTTCTTCCAGCATGTTGAGTGATCCACTGAGTTTATGATCCATACTGGCAAGGTCAGTCAGTTCATTTCGTGCGTAACTGAGAAGGCTAACGATATTTTGTTCATCATTGTCACTTAATATCTGGAGAATATTTTGGCTGGCAGACAAAAACTGACCGCAATTTGCCAGGCGCTTATATTCGCTGTCCTGCTCTTGATATTCACCAGCTTGAGGCGCAAGTTCATTCAGTTCTTTCAGATGATATTCCAGTAGTTGCTGTCGAGAGCGACGCTCAAGTGCTTGTTGTTGGAATTGGGCAAGTGACTGACAGCTTTGTCTCCATTGCTGATATGCCTGCTTCATTTCATTCTGCAACACAAATTCGCCGGCATAGATATCCAGTAAATGTTTTTGATGGCGATTTTCTAAAAGCAACTGATGGGCATGTTGCCCGTGGATTTGAATCAAGTGTGAACCTAATTCACGAAGTTGGGAAAGGGGAACCGCAGTACCATTGATAAAACCACGGGAGCGGCCGTCTGCGGTAATAGTACGCCGTAGCAGGCACTCATTATCATCATCAAAACTACCGTCGAGCTGATGCGTTTCTAGCCATTTACGGGCAGAAGGAGCATCGGACAGCAAAAAGCGGGCACAAATGTCAGTACGAGGAGCGCCAGTACGAACCATATTCGCTTCGCCACGATTACCGAGGCATAAACCCAGTGCATCAATTGCAATTGATTTACCTGCCCCGGTTTCTCCTGTGATAGTTGTCATTCCTGAGCGAAAATCAATTTCAAGTTCGCGAACAATGGCAAAATTACTGATGGTCAATTGAGCCAACATCGTGCTCCTCCTACCTTTTCCTATACTTAAGACCATGTTTTTATAATGAGTTCATGATATAAGTTCATGTTCCTGTGTATAAAAACATGTCTGTTCTTCCATACAGTATAAACTGGTTTTTTATACAGTAAAGTAGGAAAGCTGGGTTTTTAGAACATTTTTTTCGACCAGCCTAGTTTAGTACTTAGTGTATTGAAGTAGTTATAATCTTTCGGGTGGATTAAATGCAGGTTATATTCACTGCGTTTAATGATAACTTCTTCACCATCCTGGATTGGTAAGACAATCTGGCTATCGCAACTGACTTCGTAATCACTGCTGTTTTGGGCAAATTTCAGACGAATGCTACTTCCGCTACTGATGACAAGAGGACGAGCAGAAAGCGTGTGTGGAAACATGGGAACCAACACAATAGCATCCAGGTTTGGTGTCAGAATTGGCCCACCGGCTGATAGAGAATAGGCTGTAGAGCCGGTAGGTGTTGCTATGATTAAGCCATCTGAGCGTTGAGAAAATGCAAATCGCTCATCAATATAAACTTCAAAATCGATCATATGGGCAACTTTTCCAGGGTGCAAAACGACCTCATTCAGTGCTGTACTGTGCCGTGGTTTCTGACCTTTTTTCGTGACTTGTGCTTCCAGTAAAAAGCGTTTTTCATCCCGATATTCTCCATTGAGAACTTCAGAAAGTTGTTGCAGGGCATTATCGGGATCTAGATCCGTCAGAAAGCCTAAGTTACCACGGTTAATACCAATGACTTTAATATCATAGCGTGCCAATACTCTGGCGGCTCCTAGCATATTTCCGTCACCACCAACGACAATCACCAAATCGGCCATTTTGCCAATTTCGGTTAGTCCTCCGGTCTGAGCGCCTTGTAAGTTAATATCTTTTGCAACTTGTCTATCCACAATTACACAGTAACCTTTAGATACCAGCCAGTGATACAGCATTTCATGGGTGGTTAGTGCTTCAGGATGACGTGGCCGACCGACAATACCGATGCATTTGAATTCATTATTTATTGCTGTTATTTCCTGCAGCATATGGTTTTGCCCTCACAATATGATGTGTTCCCTTGAATCCCTCGTTTTGATCCCCATAATAAGCGGGAGTGGCGAAAATAATACAAAATACGCGGAGATATTCATGAGTAGTAAAGACCAAAAAGTACCTGACGAGCAAGTCTCAGAAAATACAGAAAATGTATTTGAGCAACAAAAAGATGCAGAAAAGGCAGACGCGCCAGAGACTGAAAATGTTGTTGACCCGCGTGTTGCCGAGTTGGAAGAGGAACTGAAACAGGCTCAATCTCGTGAGCGTGATGCGGTTTTGCGTGCTCGTGCTGAAGTGGATAATATTCGTCGTCGCGCTGAGCAGGATGTAGAAAAGGCGCATAAATTCGCATTGGAAAGATTTGCCAATGAACTTCTGCCAGTGATCGATAATCTGGAGCGTGCTTTAGACGCGGCAGATCGTACCAATGAGACTTTGGCACCAATGATTGAAGGTATTGAACTGACACTGAAATCATTTATTGATGCAGTGGGTAAATTTGGCATTGAAGTTGTCAGTGATACTCATGTTCCTTTCAATCCAGAGGTGCATCAGGCGATGACTATGATGGAATCTGATCAACATGAACCAAATCAGGTAATGTTGGTAATGCAGAAAGGCTATACCCTGAATGGACGTCTGCTGCGTCCTGCTATGGTTGCCGTTTCTAAGTAAGAGATATGGATTCTATGATTGCAATGCCGCCGATAGAGGCGGCATTTTTGTAGGTATGAGAGGGTTATTCAGGCAATACTGGATTCCAATCAATTGAAGGCAATCCTTGAGTTTCAAGCAACTGGTTAGCTTGGGAAAAGTGTTTGCAACCTAAGAACCCACGGTGTGCTGATAATGGGGAAGGATGTGGTGCTTTCAGAACATGGTGGCGCTGGGTATCAATAATACGGCCTTTTTTCTGAGCGTGAGAACCCCAAAGCAGGAAAATGACACCGTGTCGGTGTTCATTGATTGCTGCAATTACCCTATCAGTGAATGTTTCCCAACCCAGATTAGCATGGGAATGGGCATTTCCTCGTTCAACCGTCAGCACGGTATTAAGCAGTAATACCCCCTGTTTTGCCCAACTAAGCAGGCAGCCATGATTGGGGGGATGAAATCCTTCAATATCAGATTCCAGTTCTTTGTACATGTTGACGAGAGAAGGTGGTGCAGGAATACCCGGCTGGACTGAAAAAGCCAGTCCATGCGCTTGATTTGGGCCATGATAAGGATCTTGCCCCAAAATAACCACTTTTACATCAGCCAGTTCAGTATAGCGAAATGCATTGAAAACATCCGGCTGTGGTGGATAGATTGTTTTGCCTGCTTTACGTTCATTGGCGACATAAGCCAATGTATCAACGAAATAGGGTTGTGTCTTTTCATTACCGATGACATCGTGCCATGTGAGAGGTACGGACATAGCGGATCCCGTTTTATATGATTATCAGATGGGCTTAAGCTTACCGATTCCCTTAGCGCAGGGGAACCCTCTGCGGTTCAACTTAAGCGAATTGATAGAAGAAAATACTGTTTTATGGATTTATTGTAAGTTTACGAGCGAGTAAATTGTAATTCTTGTCTGTTCAACTTTTTGAGACCTCATCAAACCAACATTAAATTATTACGTTTGTTTATTAAGTGTCATATAGGGTAATTACTTTATATTGTTAATTAAAAATTAAATTTGATATAAAAATGTTAATAATCCTGCCGATAAGAAGATCTAGGTCAGTCTGTTATGTCTAACTTAAAATAGGTAGGAGTATCTTATGGCTTTGGCAATAAATACCAATTTTTTGAGTCAGTTAGGATTATCTCCTGTACAGGGAAATCAGGAAACTCTTCAGTTACCATCTTCTGGCAGCAAACTTCTAGCCAAAAATGAACATCTTTCCTTATCAATAACTTCATTTTCAGAAAATACGAAACAAACCGATTTACTTTACCAATCATTGGTCAATGCTTCTCAAAGCAAAGTTATGGCAACGCCTGAGTTAAAGGCTAATGATATTGCAGGAAAAGATTCACAATTTATCGACTATGCGTTGGTGCAGGTTACCCGTGACTCATACCGCAGAAATAGTTTTGGCATTGGTGACTATGTACGCATGTCAGATGATGAACTCATAAAGGCGGGTATTGATCCTGATATTCTGGATGACACTTCGACGGGATTTCAGGCAGGGATCTATCATTATAAGGGACTATATATTGTGTCAATTGCAGGCTCAAATGAAATAAAGGATTTTATGGCAAGTATTCGTCAGGGGCTTGGGTACAATGAAAAACAATATAATCAGGCAGTAGCGTTGTCACAGGCGGCATTAAAGGCATTTGGTGAGAATGTGATTTTTACCGGTCATTCACTGGGAGGGGGGCTGGCATCAATGGCTGCTCTGACAACAGGAAAGCCTGCTGTTATCTTTAATTCTGCCGGTGTTTCAGATTGGACTTTGAAACGAATGGGCTGGTCACCACAAGTAGCTCGTGAAATGGCAAACAAGGGGTTAATCCGAAATTATGTTGTTGAGAATGATTGGCTGGATAATTTACAAAAAACGTTGCCACTTCCTCAGCCAATGGGAAACCAGATTCTGCTTGAGAATGAATACGAACCAGAAGACAATATAGTCGATACAATTGTGAACTACAGTTATACGTTACATTCATTCAGAGCTCATTTTTTGGAGGCCATACAGGAATTACTGGTTATTCATAAGCCCTGGCAGAGTAAAGGGGATAGCAAGGAAAGTATGATGATGGCTGCCATGAGTAATGATATAAACGATAATGTTGTTCATTATAACGAAAAATTGTCATTGCAAACTTGGACGGTGGATATGAGTGAAAATGAACTGAATACTTTGTTTGATGAACCTTGTTGTCAATTTGATTCACAGCAGGAATTAAATGCACAAAAGGTTAAGCAATATTATTCAGTTCATACCCATTCAAGTAGGTATCTCACATGATATGTGGCCACTTTCTTGTCTTTTATCAATGAAAAAGCGGGCAAATAGCCCGCTTATCCCATATCCATTGTCAATCGTGAAAACATTTAATCTTGAGTAGATTCTGTCGATTCTGGTTTGGGGTTACCGGAAGGAGAACGGCGTTTTCCGATGTTTTTACTATCACGATGGCGCACTTTCACCCGTTTTTTCTTCACTTCTTCTGCCTTTTTCTTTTCCTTACGTTTTTCCAGCACTTTTTTGGATGGTTTATAGCTTTTCTTTTCGCTCGGTGCTTTGGTTTGCGGACGCAGTTCATCTACAACCCGCATTTTCAGAGGTTCATTGAGATAGCGACTGATTTTTCCAAGCAATAGATGATCATGAGACTCAACCAGCGCAATTGCGGTTCCTTTGCGGCCTGCGCGAGCTGTACGGCCAATCCGGTGCAGGTAAACATCAGCAGTGCGCGGCAAATCAAAATTAAAAACGTGACTGATATTTTCAATATCCAATCCACGGGAAGCAACGTCAGTTGCAACCAACACCTTGACTCTGCCATCATTCAGACGTTTTACCGCTTCGGTTCGTTTGGCCTGTACCATTTCACCTTCAAGGAAGCAGGATTGAATACTTGCCTGATGCAGCCAATCCACTAATTCGCGAACACGCTCCCGTTTGCGTACAAAGACAATTGACTTTGTAACATCAGATTGTTTCAAGAGATGGCATAGTAAGGCTATTTTATGTTCCAGATTATCAGCACGATAATAGAATTGCTGGATTTTCTTGCGTTCACGACGTGAAGGTTC
Organism: Xenorhabdus sp. NBAII XenSa04; assembly: GCF_963866145.1. Classification (NCBI taxonomy): domain Bacteria; kingdom Pseudomonadati; phylum Pseudomonadota; class Gammaproteobacteria; order Enterobacterales; family Morganellaceae; genus Xenorhabdus; species Xenorhabdus sp. NBAII XenSa04. The sequence continues at coordinate 20,874 of NZ_CAWMEB010000448.1, read as the reverse complement.
TGCATCAATTTCTACAGGATCTGTCAGCAGGCGTTTCGCAAAATCACGAATAGCTTCACCTTCAAGTGTGGCGGAGAATAACAGTGTTTGTTTGCGCCAGCGCGTTTCTCCGGCAATGGTCTCAACATCATTGGAAAACCCCATATCCAGCATACGATCCGCTTCATCAAGAATTAGGGTTTCTACCGCTCGGCAGTCAAAGTTCTCTTCTTTGATATATTGCAGCAGGCGTCCGGTGGTCGCGACAACAATGTCCTGGTTCTCACTGAACACTTCTGCATGGTTCATATAAGCAACACCACCAGTAATAGTGGCAACATCCAGATTAGTGTGGGCAGCCAGCTCCTTAGCCTGTTCTGCAACCTGCATGGCTAATTCACGGGTTGGTGTTAGGATCAGAATACGTGGTGGCCCTGACTTTTTACGTGGAAAGTCCAGTAAATGTTGTAGAGCTGGCAGCAGGTAGGCCGCTGTTTTGCCTGTCCCTGTCGGCGCAGAACCGAGTACATCACGCCCATCCATGGCCGCAGGAATGGCCGCTGCCTGAATTGTTGTCGGACGTTCATAGCCTTTGTCGTTCAACGCATTAAGCAGGCATTCATCAAGTTCGAATTCGGAAAAGTTTGTCGCAGTCATCATATACCTCTGTTTGGGGCGCCGATTATAAACAGGTTAGGCGCATTCTTCACCCTATAACATACGTCAGTAATAAAGTATCCGGTATGTAAGTGGCTTTTATCCACGAGTTATAAGCTTTATGCTATGACGAATGTTTGATTTCAACAGATATAGTTCATGGTGTTAATAGATAAACCTGCTTTTCGTCGTGGGGGTTTCACATTTAAACAATTCTTCGTTGGGCATGATAAGTGTGCAATGAAAGTTGGTACGGATGGTGTGTTATTGGGAGCATGGGCCCCTGTAGGTAACAGAATGTATTGTCTGGATATTGGGTGTGGTAGTGGTTTGATCGCATTGATGGTAGCGCAAAGGAGTGGCGGTGATACGGTGATTGATGCAGTAGAGCTGGATGCAGATGCAGCAATGCAGGCGACTGAAAATGTTCAGCGATCTCCGTGGACTTCCCGCATTACCGTGTATCAGCAGGATATTTACGAATTTGCCCGGCAAAATGGTAGTCGGTATGATCTGATTGTGAGCAACCCTCCCTATTTCGAACCTGCGATTGATTGCCGCGATGAAGCACGTAATCAGGCACGTTATACGAAGTCATTGACTCATCAGGGGCTATTGGACTGCGTTGAGCATATGATTACCCCTGAAGGGCTTTTTTGTGTTGTGCTTCCATATCAGATTGGCGAAATCTTTGAAAAAATGGCCACAGAATGTGGTTGGTTCACCCATTATCGGGTCAATATTCGTGATAGGGTGGATAAACCGTTACATCGTTTATTGTTGGGACTTGCCCGCCAAGAGAAAAAGACTCAAATCAGTGAACTGACTATCCGCGCAGTTGATGGTACATATTCAAACGAATTCCAATACATGGTGAAAGATTTTTATCTTTATTATTAATAGGGTTATCGTTAATAAGACAATTCAATTTCTTTGTGAAATAGTAGGATAAATCTTTCTGTTTTTCGTCAATTGAAATCAAATGTTCCTCTGAATAGAGGCTATGATTTGTACTATAAATTAAGAATGCGATACAAAATAACAGGTGGTTGTAAGATAAAATTACAATCAAAGTTGAACTTCACGCGTAATTGACACTCAAAAGTGATGCTTGTTCGGGTAGCAAGATATCATAACTGGTGTAATTAAGTATAAATGTGGAGTTTTACCTCAGGAGAGTGAGTCTCGGATGAGCGAGCAGTTAACGGATCAAATGCTGGTCGAGCGGGTACAGAAAGGCGACCAAAAAGCATTTAATTTGTTGGTAGTCAGATACCAGCACAAAGTAGCGAGCTTAATTGCCCGTTACGTACCTCAGGGCGATGTTCCTGATGTCGCTCAAGAGGTATTTATTAAAACTTATCGGGCACTGTCTTCTTTTCGTGGTGATAGTGCCTTTTACACGTGGTTGTACCGTATTGCCGTTAATACTGCGAAAAATTATTTAGTTGCTCAGGGGCGTCGTCCACCATCCAATGATTTGGATGCTAATGATGCAGAAAATTATGATACGTCAAGTTCTTTAAAAGAAATTTCGAACCCTGAGAATTTAATGTTGTCAGAAGAATTAAAGGAAGTGGTATTCCGTACCATTGAATCGCTTCCGGAGGATTTGCGGATAGCAATTACACTTCGGGAGTTGGATGGGCTGAGCTATGAAGAAATAGCCGTCATTATGGATTGTCCTGTGGGCACTGTTCGTTCACGAATATTTCGGGCAAGAGAAGCCATTGATAATAAAGTTCAACCCCTGATCCAACAGTAGTGGAAACAGTAGTGGAACAAAACAATATTGAAGGTACTTGGCATGCAAAGAGAGAAACTTTCCGCATTAATGGATGGAGAAGCTCTTGATAGTGAAATTGTTCGTTTGATCTCTGAAGATGCTTTAATGCAGAAGCAGTGGGAAAGATATCACCTCATCCGTGATACATTACGTGGTGATGTCGGTGAGGTATTGCATTTGGATATCGCCAGTCAAGTGGCGCAGGCGCTTGAAAAAGAACCCGTCCATATCAACCCTGCCGTTGTTCCGGAATCTCAGCCAAAACCTGAAACATGGCAGCAAATGCCGTTCTGGCATAAGCTTCAACCTTGGGTCAGTCAGATGACACAAGTGGGTATAGCAGCTTGTGTATCTCTGGCCGTGATTATTGGTGTTCAGCAATACAATAGCAGTGGTAGTGGGGCTGAAACTGATATTCAATCTGATAACCCAGTCTTTAATACATTGCCGGTAATGGGTTCTGCTTCGCCTGTTGGTTTATCTGTTCCTGGCGAGAATGACGCTTTTGGTGGTGACTTGAGTATGCAGATACGGGAAAGCAATAAACGCATTGACGCGATGTTGCAGCAATATGAGCTTTCCCGGCGTATCAATGCAGAAAGGCAGCAAGCGTTATCGGAAGTTGGGAATACACAGTCCGGAGAACAAAAACAGCAAGCTCAGAATAAGCAATAAAAATGACATATATCGGTTTTTTCATTTTATTATTCGGGAGCTTGCTGAGTCCCTTGAAAGCCTCGGCCCAACAAAGCAGTGCCGGGGCTTTGTTACAGGATATGCGGTATTCTGTACAAACTTTCTCTTATGAACTTGCTTTTATTAATTTGAGCCAGCAATTTTTGATACCGCTGCGGTATCGTCATGCCATCATTGACAATCAACCCATAGCGCAAATTATTCAGATGGACAGCACTCGCCGTGAAATTGTTCAGCGCGGTAATCAGATCAGTTATTACGAATCGGGCCTGGATTCATTCAGTTTACGTGGCAACCATATTGTGGATTATTTTCCACCGATTATCTTTGCTGATTTTTCTCGATTACAGAAATATTATAACTTCATTGATGTGGGTTCTACTCACGTTGGTGACCACCCTGTACACTTTGTACGTATAATATCCAAAGATAACGACCGTTATAATTATAATTTATTGATAGATAAAAAAAGTTATCTTCCTTTGTTTATTGAGCTATTTGATCAGGAAGAAATGATGGTTGTTGAACAATTCCGGGTTGTTTCGTCAAGAGTGAATGACGAGATAAAGCAGGAATTGAGAGCCATTGTTGATTTGAAATTACCGCCGATGTTGGTCACTCCAGAGTCCGAAGGGACAGCGAAGTTTGATTGGAAGGTTGGCAAATTACCGGAAGGCTTTAAGGAGGTTTCCCGTAACAGGAATTGGCTATCAAAGACAGAGTTATTCGAATCCATTATGTATAGTGATGGGTTGTTTAATTTTTCTGTAAATGTAGTAAATACGAGTGCAAAGGTAGCCGATGAACCGCTGTATCGACAAGGCAGGCGAACAGTTTATACTGTGTCCAAAGGGAAAAACAGCATCGCTGTGATCGGCGAATTACCCCTTGCAACAATTAAACAGATTGCCACCAGTGTTACGTTTGTGGGGGAATAACTGATGGTTAAAGAATGGGCAACTGTTGTTCGTTGGCAACAGGGGCGAGCATTATTACGTTATGGCTCATCTTCAGGTTGTGGTAGTTGTCAGGCTAAAACGGCTTGTGGATCTTACTTGTTAGAAAAATTAGGGCCAGAGAGTCTCCATCAATTGGAACTGGAAATTGCGCAACCGCTTCAACCAGGGCAAAAAGTAGAAGTCGGCATTCCTGAAAGTAGCTTGTTACGTTCAGCCATGCTGGTTTATCTAACCCCGTTATTAGGTCTGTTTTTAGGCGGTCTGTTTTGCCAATATTGGACTACTGACCAGTTATGGGTATGTATGGGAGGAATCATCGGTGGTATTGCCGGTTTTGCTCTTGCCCGTAAGATCGCTGCATACTGGGATAGTCAACAAGCATACCAACCGGTTGTATTACAAATTGGTTTACCTCCCGATACGATTGAGGTCCTGCATCAGGAATAATCTGCTTTACCATACTTATTTTCACGATTTTTTTCAGGAATGTTTTTACTTTCTGGTCATACTGAATGGGTTAGATTGAAAACCACAGGCATGACTAGGTTTTCACAGGTTTGGCATGTAGAATACGGCTCCTCAGGCCAGTGGCCGAACCTATAAATGTCGCTTTATGTCCATCTGTGTGTCCATAGGCGAATGATCCAGAAATATTAAGGCAAAAAAGATTTAATAATGAAGCAAATAAGAAATTTCTCCATTATCGCCCACATCGACCACGGGAAGTCCACGCTATCTGACCGGATTATTCAAATCTGTGGGGGGCTGTCAGACCGAGAAATGGCAGCACAAGTATTGGATTCAATGGATCTTGAACGTGAGCGTGGTATCACTATCAAAGCGCAAAGCGTCACCCTTGATTACAAGGCAACTGACGGAAATGTTTATCAATTAAACTTTATCGACACTCCGGGACATGTTGATTTCTCTTACGAAGTTTCCCGCTCTTTGGCTGCTTGTGAAGGCGCATTGTTAGTTGTTGATGCAGGGCAAGGGGTTGAAGCTCAAACACTGGCTAACTGCTATACGGCCATTGAAATGGATCTGGAAGTTGTCCCGGTTCTGAACAAAATTGACCTGCCCGCCGCAGAGCCAGAACGCGTTGCAGAAGAAATTGAAGACATCGTTGGTATTGATGCAACAGATGCTGTTCGTTGTTCTGCAAAAACCGGACTGGGTGTACAGGATGTTATTGAACGTCTGGTTAAAGAGATCCCACCACCAGAAGGTGATCCTGAAGCGCCACTACAAGCTTTGATTATTGATTCATGGTTTGATAATTACCTCGGCGTTGTTTCACTTGTTCGTATTAAGAACGGTACTTTGCGTAAAGGCGACAAAATCAAGGTAATGAGTACTGGTCAGGTATATAACGCTGACCGTTTGGGGATCTTTACACCGAAACGTGTTGACCGTGAGGTACTGCACTGTGGTGAAGTAGGTTGGTTGGTTTGTGCGATTAAAGATATCCTTGGTGCGCCGGTCGGCGATACTTTGACAACAGCACGTCAGCCAGCAGATAAGCCTCTGCCGGGCTTCAAAAAAGTGAAACCTCAGGTTTATGCAGGCTTATTTCCAATCAGTTCTGATGACTATGAAGCATTCCGTGATGCTTTGGGGAAATTGAGTCTGAACGATGCGTCCTTGTTCTATGAGCCAGAAAGTTCCACAGCATTGGGTTTTGGTTTCCGTTGTGGTTTCCTGGGCTTACTGCATATGGAGATCATTCAGGAGCGTTTAGAACGTGAATATAACCTTGACTTGATCACCACAGCACCAACCGTTGTTTATGAAGTTGAGACAACCACGGGTGACATCATTTATGTGGATAGTCCATCCAAGTTGCCGCCATTAAACAATATTAAAGAGCTGCGTGAACCTATTGCAGAATGTCACATGCTGTTGCCGCAGGAATATCTCGGTAATGTCATTACACTCTGTGTAGAAAAACGTGGTGTTCAGACTAATATGGTTTATCACGGTAATCAGGTTGCGCTGACATACCAAATACCAATGGCAGAAGTGGTGCTGGATTTCTTTGACCGTCTGAAATCTACGTCTCGCGGTTATGCATCACTGGACTATAACTTTGTCCGCTTCCAGCATTCGGACATGGTACGTGTGGATGTCTTGATTAACGGCGAACGAGTTGATGCACTGGCATTGATCACCCATCGTGATAATTCGCAATACCGTGGTCGTGAGCTGGTGGAAAAAATGAAAGAGCTGATCCCACGCCAACAATTTGATATTGCGATTCAGGCGGCTATCGGGACTCATATCATCGCACGTTCTACCGTTAAACAGTTGCGTAAAAACGTACTGGCGAAATGTTATGGCGGTGACGTTAGCCGTAAGAAAAAGTTATTGCAGAAGCAGAAAGAAGGTAAAAAACGCATGAAGCAGGTCGGTAACGTTGAGCTGCCGCAAGAAGCCTTCTTAGCGATTCTGCATGTTGGAAAAGATTAAATTAACAAGGTCGTAAGGAGTCTAAATGGCTAACACTTTTGCCTTGATCTTAACGTTAGCAACGTTAATCACTGGTATCATCTGGTGTATAGATCGTTTCAAATTTGCCCCTGAGCGTAAGAGAAAACTTGCTCAAGTTCAGGAACAGGCAGCAGGTAAGGAATCTCAGGAAGCTGCGATTAAAGAAATAAATAAGCCTACATGGGTTGAGACATTTGCATCTGTTTTTCCGGTGTTAGCCATTGTTTGGATCTTGCGTTCTTTTGTGTATGAACCTTTCCAGATCCCTTCTGGTTCAATGATGCCTACCTTATTGACCGGGGATTTCATTTTAGTGGAAAAGTTTGCGTATGGTTTGAAAGACCCGATCACTCAGACAACTTTGCTTAAAACCGGTGAGCCTAAACGTGGGGATGTTGCAGTTTTTAAATACCCACTTAACCCAAGTATAGATTTTGTAAAACGGGTAATTGGTTTACCCGGAGACAAAATTGTTTATGATTACATGAACAAAGAACTTCATGTTTATCCGGGTTGTGGTCGAAATCCAGTTTGCAAAGGCATTTTTCCTATCACTTATAAGACTATGTACCCAAGTGAGTGGACTATCACAGATCAAGTTAAAAAAGACGGAACGATCGCCAGAGAAGTGCATCAAGTTCCTCTTATGGATGCATTAGGGCCATATAGTATTCGTCAAGGAGAGCGAGTAGAAACTTTGGACAAAGTTTCCCATCATATCCTGACACTTCCACGCTTGAATATACCAGAGTTCACTCAGCTTGGTTTGCCGTTAGGAACTTGGGTTGTGCCTGAAGGTGAATATTTCATGATGGGTGATAATCGTGATAATAGCTCTGATAGCCGTGTTTGGGGATTCGTACCGGAGAAAAATCTGGTAGGACGTGCAACAGCTATCTGGATCAGCTTTGAAAAACAGGAAGGTGAGTGGCCGACAGGCGTACGTCTGAGCCGAATTGGTGGAATTCACTAATATTTATATATTAGCGAAGCATTAATTTATCGCCCAGTGTAGAATATTCTCTCAAACGAGATGACTGGTTTTCTAAGATGATGAATGTCTTAGGGAACCAGTGCAAACGCAACAGTTTTGTAGGGCCTATCTGACTGTAATCAAATAGCCTCACAGGTCTGTTGCGTGTGCTTTTATTTGACGGATTCTAACTGAATTGGTAGCACATGAACCCCATAATAATGAACAGGTTACAGCACAAGCTGGGATATACCTTTACACAGAATGATTTATTGCTTCAGGCGTTAACTCACCGCAGCGCCAGCAGTAAGCACAATGAACGTCTGGAATTTCTTGGTGACTCAATTCTGAGCTTTGTCATTGCTAATGCGCTTTATCTCCGTTTTCCCCGTGTTGATGAAGGGGATATGAGCCGTATGCGTGCTACATTGGTGCGGGGCAATACGTTAGCAGAGCTTGCCAGAGAATTTGAATTGGGAGAATGTTTACGCTTGGGGCCGGGCGAATTAAAAAGTGGCGGCCACCGTCGTGAATCCATTTTAGCTGATAGTATCGAAGCCTTAATTGGTGCCATTTTTTTGGATAGCAATATTCAGACAGTCGAAAAGATTGTTTTAAATTGGTATGAAGCTCGCTTGAATGAAATTAGTCCGGGCGATAAACAAAAAGATCCCAAAACACGTTTACAAGAATATCTGCAAGGGCGCCATCTGCCGTTGCCATCATATCTGGTTGTTCAGGTTCGTGGGGAAGCACACGATCAGGAATTTACAATTCACTGTCAGGTCAGTGGATTTGAACAACCTGTCAGAGGAGTCGGTTCTAGCCGTCGCAAGGCAGAGCAGGCGGCTGCAGAACAAGCATTAAAACAACTGGAGCTTGAATGAGCAAAGAAAAAAACTATTGCGGATTCGTTGCAATAGTCGGACGGCCCAACGTCGGTAAATCGACTTTATTGAATCAGTTACTGGGCCAAAAAGTATCAATCACTTCCCGTAAACCCCAAACGACACGACATCGTATCATGGGCATCCATACGGAAGGTGCTTATCAGACGATTTATGTAGATACACCAGGTCTCCATATTGAAGAAAAGCGAGCGATTAACCGCCTGATGAATCGTGCGGCGAGTAGTTCAATCGGAGATGTGGAACTGGTCATTTTTGTTGTGGAAGGTACTCACTGGACACCAGATGACGAAATGGTTGTAAATAAGCTGCGTAACTTGCGTTGTCCGGTCATGTTGGCTATCAATAAAGTCGATAATGTTACCGATAAAACTATTCTTCTGCCACATATTGGTTTTCTCAGCAAAAAGATGAATTTCATTGATGTTGTACCGATCAGTGCAGAGAAAAACATGAACATTGATACGATTGCTAAGGTTGTGCGTGAGCATATTCCAGAAGCAGAGCATCATTTCCCGGAAGATTACATTACTGATCGTTCACAGCGTTTCATGGCATCTGAAATTATTCGTGAAAAACTGATGCGTTTTCTGGGTGATGAACTGCCTTATTCGGTAACGGTCGAAATTGAACAATTCGCTGTTAATGAACGTGGTGGTTATACTATTCATGGTCTGATTCTGGTAGAGCGTGAGGGCCAGAAGAAAATGGTTATTGGTAACAAAGGCAGCAAAATCAAAACCATTGGAACAGAAGCTCGTCAGGACATGGAAAAACTGTTCGAAGTTAAAGTTCATCTGGAACTATGGGTTAAAGTGAAAGCTGGCTGGGCTGATGATGAGCGAGCTCTGCGCAGCCTTGGTTATATTGACGATTTATAAGGTTAATTTGTGGACGGCTGGCAGAGAGCCTTTGTGCTTCATGGGCGCCCTTACAGTGAAACCAGTTTATTGCTGGATTTTTTTACTGAAAATGAAGGGCGGGTACGTGTTTTAGCAAAAGGTGCACGTAGTCGCCGTTCTAACCTTAAAGGTTGTCTTCAGCCTTTCACCCCGTTGCTGATCCGCTGGAGTGGGCGGGGTGAAATCAAAACATTGAGGGAGGCTGAACCTATCTCTCTGGCTCTGCCTTTAACAGGTAGTGTGTTGTACAGTGGTTTGTATGTGAATGAACTCTTATCAAGAGTTCTTGAGCAAGGCACTGCATATCCGGCTATTTTTTTCGATTACCTCCAATGTTTACAAATCCTTGCTGCAAGTGAACATACCCCCGAATATGCCTTACGTCGCTTTGAATTATCTGTGCTAACTCATATGGGATACGGCGTAGACTACCTTCATTGTGCCGGTAGTGGTGAGCCTGTCACAGATACAATGAATTACCGTTATCGTGAAGAAAAAGGGTTTATTGCCAGTCTGGTTGTTGACCATTACAGCTTTACTGGCAATGAGCTAAAAGCGCTGGCAGCACGTGAATTCCCTGATCCAACTACTCTGAAAGCGGCCAAACGTTTTACTCGTATTGCATTAAAGCCTTACCTGGGTGGTAAGCCATTAAAAAGCCGTGAATTATTTCGCCAATTCGTGCGAAAAAAGACAGATATCTCTAATCAGAAAAATTAATATGGTATCACTCTAAATCATGGAAAATGTAAATTTCAATTTATCTAATACTATTGCAGGAGCTAAAAATGGCTGAGGTATTGTTAGGCATCAACATTGACCATATTGCAACAGTGCGAAATGCGCGTGGAACGCAATATCCTGATCCTGTGCAAGCTGCATTTGTTGCTGAACAAGCAGGCGCAGATGGGATAACAGTTCACTTACGTGAAGATCGCCGCCACATTACAGACCGAGATGTTCAGTTATTAGCAAAAACTATTCAAACACGCATGAACCTCGAAATGGCGGTTACAGATGAGATGGTAGAAATAGCCTGCCAAATCAAACCTGCTTTTTGTTGCTTAGTTCCTGAAAAGCGTGAGGAAGTCACCACAGAAGGTGGGCTGGATGTATTTGGGCAGAAAGCACATATTGCTGCTGCTGTTAAGCGCTTATCAGAAGCGGGTATTCTGGTGTCCTTGTTCATTGATGCGGATCATCAACAAATTGATGCTGTCGTAGAAGTTGGAGCACCATTCATTGAGATTCATACAGGTGCATACGCAGATGCAGAAAATGATGTGCAGCAGGAGAAAGAGTTCCAGCGCATTAAAGAAGCAGCGACTTATGCGACAAGTAAAGGTATTAAAGTTAATGCAGGCCATGGATTAACGTACCACAATACACAACGCATCGCGGCATTACCGGAGATCCATGAACTGAATATTGGTCATGCCATCATTGGTCGTGCTGTATTCAGCGGCTTGTCTGCGGCGGTTGCTGATATGAAAACATTGTTGCGTGAATCTCGTCGTTAATGGCTATTGTCGGATTAGGCACAGATATTGTTGAAATTTCCCGTATTGAGGAAATTGTTGGGCGTTCTGGTGAACGCCTGGCAAAACGAATCTTGAGTGGAAACGAGTGGCAACAATACCAGCAGCATAATCAGCCGATGCGTTTTCTGGCAAAACGCTTTGCTGTCAAAGAAGCCGCAGCTAAAGCGCTTGGAACAGGTATCCGTAATGGTCTGGCTTTTAATCAGTTTGAAGTGGTTAATGATGTTTTAGGAAAACCAACATTAAAACTTCATGGTGAAGCAGAAGTTCTGGCTGACAAACTGAATGTAAAATCCATGCATGTCACATTGGCAGATGAACGGCGTTATGCTTGTGCGACAGTGATATTGGAAAGCTAGCGAAAAATGCGGTAAACCCTCGTCCAGCACGGGCGGGGGGGATATAAAGAGAGAAGTCTCGTTTCTTTGTGATCGCTAAAAATTGTTATCAGATTTTATCTGCATGGTGTAAGAGTACAAATTTATCCCATAGCTGTTCTTCTGTTTCTTTATGATTTGTATCGATAATAATGGTATTTGTTATCGGACAGACAGACTGGCAGGTTGGTTTTTCGTAATGCCCTACGCATTCGGTACAGCGTTTTGGATCAATCTCATAAATCTCAACTCCCATAGTGATAGCCTGATTTGGGCATTCAGGTTCACACATATCACAATTGATGCAGCGCTTGGTAATTAGTAATGCCATTTTAATCTCTCATGAAAATAATAACCAAAAAATCAATATATTAAATCATTTCTGTATTCGTTACATTTGCCAGGATTTTGTATTTTTATACAGTATATTTTATATTAAAAAATGACGTTCCTTAATATAAAACCACAATACGTGCCTGTTTTTGGTATCAGGAAAATAGTCATGTGTAAACCAACATATCAGAGTAATGATATGCCGGAGTTTTCTGTAATGAGACCAAGCTATTTCACGGAAATTATATTACCAGATAATTATCACACACGAGATTTTTTGGCTTTTCACCATCGGGATGAGAAAGGTGTTTCTGAAATTGTACAGCAGAGTCAGGTTAAAAAGGGCATCATTTGGCACGGAATTCCTGCATTATTGACTGTATCAATGGAGAAAAAACTGGCAAAAGTGCAGCTTGATATTGACGGTGACCGTACACTTCATTCAAAAAATTCTTTATCTCTTCTGGCCTCACATATGCTTGGGTTATTACAGCCCGTAGAGATATTTGAATCCCAATACCAAAAAGATCCTGTTATTGGAGGATTAATTTCCCGACAAGCAGGTCTGCGAATTTACCAGTCGGCAACACCTTTTGAAGCACTGAGCTGGGCGATTATGGGGCAGCAAATCAGCGTCAGTGCTGCGATCTCCATTCGCAGACGATTTATTCAGGCTATTGGTGTTAAACATACTTCAGGATTGATGTGTCATCCGACTTATCAGGAAGTCATACAGTACAGAGAGCAGGATCTATGTCAGTGTGGTTTTTCTATGAGTAAGGCTAAGGCTCTGTTGAATGTCTGCCGGATGATTGACTCGGGTGAGTTGAATTTGTCCATTAACACTGAGGGTGAGGTTAAATCACTCATAGAAAATCTTTTGGCTATTAAAGGCATAGGTATCTGGACAGTGAACTATACCTTGTTAAGGGGCTTTAATTATTTAAATGGTTCTCTGCATGGAGATGTGGCAGTAAGGCGTAACCTTCAGCATCTACTGAAACAAGAAAGCAAAGTCAATGCTGAACAGGCTGAAAAATGGCTGGCAGATTTTTCGCCTTGGAAAGCGCTTGTTGCTGCACATTTATGGCGACAGCAATCCAGTAGTGGATATTAGTTTGAGTTATTGAGGAAAAGTATTAATACCATTCTAAATCCGTGTAAGGATTTTGTCGTAAGGCTTCGAGACGGCTTGCCAGAGAACCTACGTGAATTTCAAGTTGATGGCCGTCAGGGTCCAGAAGGTAAATCGATTCTCCTTCACTTCGGTTCTCTTTCCATTGTTTTATTCCGGTAATCAGTAGCTTTTCTCTGAAAGTAGAAAAATGCTCATCCGCGATATTAAATGCGATATGTGTATAATCCTGGGCTGGTTTTGTTTCACCACAGGAAAGACAAAACCACAGTCCTCCCAGACTTAGATAAGCACCATTTTGCCAGCGAACATGTGGGGTAAACCCAAGCAGGTTAATGTAGAAATCGAGGCTGCGCTCAAGATTTGATACTGCCAGTGTCAGATGGTTAAGCCCTGTTAACATAGATGTTCAGCCCGTCTTACGTAAAACAGTCGTTTCTAAACAAACGAATTGAGATAGTGATAAGAGTAAGGATATGCAATCGATGAGTTATGTTAGAAAAAGATCTCTTAATTATCAAACTCCGTTTTGTTCTGATCGCTTTTTGTTAAAATGATCTTTCCATTCATTCAATTATTCAGAGATTTTAGCCATGTTATCTTTTTCACCGTTTGACGATTTAGCCCAACGGATTTTACCTGTCGCGATAGAAGGTGATGATGGTGCCCATGATATTGCTCATTTGTATCGGGTTTGGAAAAACGCCAAAAAAATTTGTGAAACAGAATGTGGGAATTTGCGGTTAGTTTTTGCTGCGGTTTTATTACATGATTGCGTTAGTGTAGAGAAAAACGATCCAAACCGACATTTAGCCTCTCGTATGGCCGCAGATAAAGCAGCCTTAATATTAAAAGATCTCGGATGGGACGAAGAAGATATTACTGCTGTCTGCCATGCCATTGAAGCGCATAGCTTCTCTGCCGGATTAACACCAACAACACTGGAAGCCCAAATTGTACAGGATGCTGATCGGCTGGATTCCATAGGAACGATGGGAGTTGCTCGCTGTTTTTATACGGCAGGGCGTATGCATTCGGGTTTATATGAAACTTATGATCCTTTAGCAAAACAGCGTGAATATGATGATCGCGCTTATGCTGTCGATCATTTTTATACTAAATTATTCAAAATAGAAGCAGGTTTTCAGACGGTTACAGGCAAGCAATTGGCTCATGAAAGAACAAAGCGCATGGAGCAATTCCTGAACGATTTTTTTGACGAAATTCAGGGTGAGTAAACCAACATTAATAATGAATAGGTATAATTAACAGGATTTATATTAGCAAGAGAACATATAGTGGCAGAAATATATAGTGATGAATATTGGATGTGTCGGGCCATGGATTTGGCAATGCAGGCACAGGCACAAGGTGAAATCCCTGTAGGTGCGTTGTTGGTGGCGGATAATAAAATTATTGCTGAAGGTTATAATCTCCCCATTACAGATCATGATCCGACAGCTCACGCAGAAATTATTGCTTTACGGCGTGGAGGGGCTCAGTTAAAAAATTACCGTCTGTTGAACACAACACTATATGTTACTTTGGAACCGTGCGTTATGTGTGCGGGAGCAATGATCCACAGCCGGATACAGCGATTAGTTTATGGTGCAAGTGATATGAAAACCGGTGCGGCAGGGTCATTGGTTGATATTTTGCGTCATCCCGGTATGAATCACCAGATTAAGATTACTGGCGGAGTATTGGGACAAGAATGCTCCACTATGTTGAGTGCATTTTTCAAGCAACGTAGGGAGCAACATAAGGAATTAAAAAAGTTGAAAAAACAGCAGCAGGAAGCACCATAAAAAGTTATAAAGTATTCTCATTTGTATCATCAGGGTTGCTGACGGTGGTTTTTTCAGTGGGTATATTGGGCTTTCCTGCCTTGTTGCGGCTGTTTTGTGCTCTCAGATAGCCTTCCAAGCTTTGGTAATAACGGCGGATATTTTCGACGTAGCGATAAGCTTCATAACCGCGTGCATAACCGTATGTGGTATTGGCATAGTATTTTTTCTTACTTAATAGAGGAATGCGTGATTTAACGTCCATCCAGCGGTCAGGGTCGCCTTTTTGCATGGCCGTTAATTTCCGGGCATCAAGAATATGTCCATATCCCATATTATAAGCGGCTAATGCGAACCAAATCCTCTCATCTTCGGGAATAGTATCTGGCAAACGAGACATCAGATAATGCAGATAAGCCATTCCTCCTTTCACACTTTCGTCTGGATCAAGGCGGTCTTTGACTCCTGCCCATTCTGCTGTTGGGCGAGTCAGCATCATCATGCCACGAACGCCTGTGGGAGAAGTTGCTTGTGGATCCCAATGTGATTCTTGCCATGCAATAGCGGCAACTAATTGCCAGTCGAGAGAATCTGCGTATTTCGCAAAAATAGGCTGATATGTTGGCAATAAGTTATTAATTGCACGAATGAATGAGATAGTGTCAAAGTAATCGAATGAGCCAATATGGCTGAAATATTTTTCTTCCAGCCGTGGCGTTATATGGTTTTCAGTCAGCATATTGAAAAAATCCAGCATTGCTGAGTAGAGACTATAGTCATCATTACGTTTCAAATACCAGGTCAATGGTTTATCTTCACTGACATCAAAAGCGATAGCCAGATTGGGATGGATGCGCTGTTGCAGAGCAAGGCTGATTGAATCGCTGATCGTATAGTCAACTTTTCCTTCGGATACTTGCTCAAGCAATTGTTGGGTATTGTGACGTGACGATTCTTCCCAGGTTAAATCAGGATAAAATTTTTCTTTCCACTGTTTTAGTTCACTGACATGGGCAGAACCAGCGGTGACAGCCAGTGAGCCTTTTAAATCAGCAAAAGAACGTGGACGCACTGTACCTTTGCGATAAACCAATTGTTGGGATACTGAATAATAGGCTGGGCCAGTTCGTGTTTGGTCGAGTCTTTCTCTGTTATAGATAAGACCGGCAGCTAGAAAATCGGCTTTATCAGTGTCTAAGTCATCAAAAAGCTGGCTGATATTAGAACGAAACTGAATACTCAGTTTGACACCCAGATAGTCAGCAAATCGTTTGGTTAAGTCATAATCAAATCCTACAGGTTCATTTTTATCATTAAGTGAAATCAGAGGAGAACTGATGGTACTCACCCGAAGTTCTCCCCGTGCCAAGATCCTGTTTATCTGCTCCTGCTGTTTATTAGGCCAACTGATGTTGAGACCAATGATTGTGGCAGAGAGGAGCGCGATAATGACGATGACAAAATAATTTATCTTGATATTGCTCAAACAGTTATCTCTCGTCAGTACGGTTAGGCTCCGTATGAAATGTCAGATAATAGCATGGTTAAATTTCCAGTAATCGGGAATTTTGCGCAACAAAATTGCGATCTGCAACCCTATTGAATCAATTTTAAAAATCCATTGAATGTGTTGTTAGGTTAATTAATGCTCACGCAAACGGTTTCGTCAGAGAAAACATTCCTCTATAATGTCGGCGTTTCCCCCCAAGGCATCAGTCAGGCTTTGCTTCTAAGATGAGAGAACCTATTACTATGGAAATTCTGCGTGGCTCGCCCGCTTTATCAGCGTTTCGTATTACTAAGCTCCTTTCCCAGTGTCAAGCTCAGCAGCTTCCCGTGGCCGCAATTTATGCAGAATATGTGCACTTTGCAGAAATAAATTCACCTCTTACGGTAGAAGAAAAGGAAAAATTAAACAGGCTACTAAAATATGGCCCTTCTTTAGCTGAACATGAACCTAAAGGTCAACTGTTTTTAGTCACTCCCCGGCCAGGGACAATATCGCCGTGGTCATCAAAAGCGACAGAGATAGTACACAATTGCGGACTGAAACAGATCGTCCGTTTGGAAAGAGGGATTGCTTACTATATCCAATCTGATGTTATCCAGAATAATATCCACGGAAAGGCAATGGATGACAAACAGTGGCAGGTGTTATCTGCATTATTGCACGATCGCATGATGGAAAGTGTGTTTACTCAGTTTGAACAGGCTGAAGCCCTGTTTTCTCACCAGCCGCCTGCGCCATTGAAGCAAATTGATATCTTGCAATCAGGGCGGACTGCATTGGAATCTGCCAATGTTGGGTTGGGATTAGCGCTGGCGGCAGATGAAATTGATTATCTGTTACAAGCTTTCCAGGAATTAGGGCGTAATCCAACTGATGTTGAACTCTATATGTTCGCACAGGCGAATTCTGAACATTGTCGCCACAAAATTTTCAATGCGGATTGGGTGATCGATGGGCAAGAGCAACCAAAGTCTCTGTTTAAAATGATTAAAAATACCTTTGAACAGACACCGGAGCATGTTTTCTCTGCTTATAAAGATAACGCAGCGGTAATGGAAGGTTCTCAGGTAGGGCGGTTTTTCCCTGATCCTGAAAAAGGAGTATATGACTATCACCAGGAACCTGCCCATATCTTGATGAAAGTCGAAACCCATAACCATCCGACAGCAATTTCTCCCTGGCCGGGAGCGGCAACAGGATCTGGCGGGGAAATTCGTGATGAAGGAGCAACAGGGCGGGGAGCAAAACCCAAGGCCGGATTGGTTGGTTTTTCTGTCTCGAATCTGAAAATCCCCGGATTTGAACAACCGTGGGAAGAAGAATTCGGTAAACCTGAACGAATTGTCAGCGCACTGGATATCATGTTAGAAGGTCCTTTGGGCGGAGCGGCATTCAATAATGAATTTGGCCGCCCGGCATTGTTGGGGTATTTCAGAACATATGAAGAGAAAGTGGAATCCCATAATGGCGTAGAATTACGTGGCTACCATAAACCAATCATGCTGGCCGGGG
Source organism: Xenorhabdus sp. NBAII XenSa04 (assembly GCF_963866145.1). NCBI lineage: Bacteria > Pseudomonadati > Pseudomonadota > Gammaproteobacteria > Enterobacterales > Morganellaceae > Xenorhabdus > Xenorhabdus sp. NBAII XenSa04. The sequence goes on along the minus strand of NZ_CAWMEB010000448.1, from coordinate 3,329 downwards.
GAATCGGAAATATTCGTGAAGAACATATTCAGAAAGGGGAGATCCCTGTTGGCGCCAAATTGATTGTACTGGGTGGCCCAAGTATGAATATTGGTCTGGGTGGTGGAGCCGCTTCTTCAATGACATCAGGCCAATCTGATGCGGAGCTGGATTTTGCCTCTGTACAACGCGATAACGCAGAAATGGAACGTCGTTGTCAGGAAGTCATCGACAGTTGCTGGCAGCTTGGTACTAAGAACCCTATTTTGTTTATCCATGATGTTGGGGCGGGCGGCTTATCAAATGCGATGCCTGAATTAGTCAGTGATGGAGGACGAGGAGGCCGTTTTGAGCTGCGAAATATCCTTAATGACGAACCGGGTATGACGCCATTGCAGGTGTGGTGTAATGAATCTCAGGAACGTTACGTATTAGCTGTCGCACCGGAACAGATTACCCTGTTTGAAGATATTTGTCGGCGTGAGCGTGCTCCGTATGCAGTGATCGGTGAAGCGACAGAAGAACGTCACCTGCTATTGAACGACAATCATTTTGATAACCAGCCCATTGATATGCCGTTGGATGTTCTGCTCGGCAACACACCAAAGATGCTGAAAAATGTAAATTCACTAAAAGCACCGGGTAAAGGGCTGGAGCGCGCAAATATTGATTTAGCCGAAGCGGTAAAACGTGTTTTGCATTTACCCGCAGTGGCAGAGAAAACATTTTTGATTACCATCGGCGATCGTTCGATAACCGGCATGGTAGCAAGGGACCAGATGGTTGGGCCATGGCAAATCCCTGTTGCAGATTGCGCAGTCACAACAGCCAGTCTGGATAGCTATTATGGTGAAGCTATGTCGATGGGAGAACGTGCTCCTGTTGCCCTGCTGGATTTTGCCGCATCAGCACGTATGGCTGTCGGGGAAGCGTTGACCAATATTGCATCGGCTTATGTACAGGATTTGAAGCGAGTGAAACTGTCAGCGAACTGGATGTCAGCATCCGGTCATGCCGGGGAAGATGCCGGATTGTATGCGGCGGTGAAGGCGATAGGTGAGGAGTTATGTCCTGCGTTAGGCTTGACTATACCTGTCGGCAAAGATTCCATGTCGATGAAAACTTGCTGGATTCAGGATGGTGAAGAGCGTGAAATGACAGCTCCGCTTTCATTAGTTATCAGTGCGTTCGCACGGGTGGAGGATGTTCGCTGTACTGTCACACCCGAATTGTCTACCGATGATGATAATGCGTTATTGCTGATTGATCTGGGACAAGGGCAAAATGCACTGGGAGGAACGGCATTGGCTCAGGTTTATCGCCAGCTTGGTGATAAGACCGCAGATGTTCGCAGTACGGAACAACTTGCTAATTTCTTCAAGGCGATACAACAGTTGATTGCAGAACAAAAACTGCTGGCTTATCACGACCGTTCTGATGGTGGCTTGCTGGTGACATTGGCAGAGATGGCATTTGCAGGACACTGTGGTTTACATGCCGATATCAGCGCATTTGATGAAGATATCCTGGGGGCATTGTTTAGTGAAGAATTAGGCGCAGTGATTCAGGTTCGTGAAACAGACAGACAGCAGATTGAAGCGCTGTTAGCTGATTATGGCCTCAGTGAATGCTTACACTATTTAGGCAAGGCTAAAGCGGGAGATGACTTTGTGATCTTCAGCAACAATATGGAAGTTTATCGTCAAAATCGGAGTACATTACGTTTATGGTGGGCAGAAACAACCTGGCAGATGCAGCGTCTGCGTGACAATCCTGAATGTGCTGATCAAGAACATCAGGCAAAACAGGATGTGAATGATCCCGGCCTGAATGTGAAATTAACCTTTGATCCGGCAGAAGACATTGCGGCTTGTTACATATCGAAACAAGGACGTCCGCGGGTTGCTGTATTGCGTGAACAGGGAGTTAACTCTCATGTCGAAATGGCGGCGGCATTCCATCGTGCAGGTTTTGAAGCCGTGGATGTCCATATGAGTGATTTGTTGAGTGGACGGATCACGCTGGAACAGTTCCAGACATTGGTGGCCTGTGGCGGTTTTTCATATGGAGATGTCCTTGGTGCAGGTGAAGGTTGGGCTAAATCCATTCTGTTTAATTCACGGGTACGTGACGATTTTGCGAACTTCTTTGCAAGACCGGATACATTATCTCTTGGTGTATGTAATGGTTGCCAGATGATTTCTAATCTGCATGAACTGATTCCGGGCACAGAACATTGGCCGCGTTTTGTACGTAACCGCTCAGAACGTTATGAAGCCCGTTTCAGTCTGGTTGAAGTTATAGACAGCCCTTCGTTATTCTTGCAGGGTATGGCGGGGTCTCGTTTACCCATTGCGGTTGCTCATGGTGAAGGTCAGGTCGAGTTCAGAAACAACCAGAATTTGGCTGAATTGAAAAAACACCAGCAGGTTGCAATGCGATTTGTAGATAACTATGGTCAGGCGACAGAAAATTACCCTGCAAACCCCAATGGTTCTGCCGAGGGGATCACTTCTGTCACCAGCCTTGATGGTCGCGTGACTGTGATGATGCCACATCCAGAAAGGGTATTCCGTACTGTCAGTAACTCCTGGCATCCCAAAGAGTGGAGAGAAGATGGCCCGTGGATGCGTATTTTCCGCAATGCACGTAAGCAGTTAAGCTAATATTAAGTACCTATTTCTTTCATAAGGCTCTGCATATTTGTCAGAGCCTTTATTTTTCGTTTCTTTATCACAGATAATATTTTTCTCTACATGTGGCGTTTATATGTTATTAAATTTACTATGATATTTGATTTTTCTAGTAGGTTATCATGGTAAAAGTAATGTTATTTGAATGTTTTTTAGGTTAATAATGCTTGAATTATGAGTTAAAGAAATTAATTGTTTTAAAGGATTGTCTCTAAATTGCGACAATGGTATGTTTTAGTGTCTCAAAAAAGAGACATTTAATTGATTGATTTAATTCATAGAACATATTTATGTGGTTTGGTGTCATCAATTGGCGACAAAAATAGATGACGTGAATAAAAGAACAAGCATAAAAAAATGTGAACATTAAAGCGGTTTTTATTTTTATTTATTAAAATCAATGAATTAAATTATACTTTTGAAAATTGGCACGTAATATGCTTAATGGTATGTAGTTGCTCATTCAATTTTTTATGTTGGCCCACAAAGTAGGGTGGAAATATGCCACATAAGCCAGGAATGACGCCAAAGTAAGGTGCCTACCGTCCAATTAATGATATTCGCTTTCTGGCCTTATCAGGCAACGGGCGACACGTGGAGTGAGGCACCACCTATCTGTTTATCAATGATCCTCACTGGCGGGGGTAGTAGAAAAAA